>NZ_VPBF01000011.1:0-76750 GCF_013418865.1 Acinetobacter sp. YH12117 | reverse complement strand
AGACAAAATGACACCAAATGAGTTTTACTATGATCAGCTACCCCAACAAAACAAGGTGGCTTAACTAGAGCGGAATATCACTTATAAATACGCTTTTAGTTGTTCAAACAAGTGGAACCACCTCTGTATTTGTTCCTATAAGTACACTAATAAGACATAAAAAATTACTTTTTTTCATTGCACAATCCCTGCAAATTTTGAATATAAGTTTCCCTAAACAGCTAATTGAATAAGCTATTTTGAATGATTAAATTGGATTAAAAGTGGTGTGATAAAATTGCAGCATGGCGGGACTCCTGTCATACACCATGCTCAATTCACTAACAGAGTTGGACTCTCTTAGGTTAAGTGATTTTTAATTTTTGCTTTAACGGCTTCTGTAGAAATACCATAACGATCATGTAGTGTTGGTAATGCGCCTGCATCTAAAAATGCATCAGGTAAACCAATCATATCAAAACGTGGATGTTGCCCATTTCTTAATAGCAAGGTTCCAACTGCTTCACCTAAGCCCCCAACCACAGAATGATTCTCAGCAGTTAAAACTGGACGACCTCCTTTAGCCACTTCGTCTAAAATGGTCTGTTCATCTAATGGTTTAATCGTAGGTACATGTAATACAGAAACCTCTACCCCTTCTTTTTCTAGCTCTTCCGCTGCCTCAAGCGCACGCATGGTCAGTAATCCAGTAGAAATAATCAAGAGGTCTTTACCAGGCTTAATGACTTGGGCCTTACCCAATTTAAATTGATAGTTATATTTATCCAGTACCAATGGAACTTGACCACGCAACAAGCGCATATAAACAGGACCTTGATGAGCAGCAATCTGCGGAATAGCCTGTTCAATTTCCAAGGCATCACATGGATCAATGATCATTAGATTTGGCATTCCACGGAAAATGGCAATGTCTTCTGTTGCTTGGTGACTTGGTCCATATCCTGTAGTTAAACCAGGAAGGGCTGCTACAATTTTCACATTTAGATTATCTTCGGCAATCGCCATACAGATAAAATCGTAAGCTCGGCGTGAAGCAAAAACAGCATAAGTCGTGGCAAAAGGAACGAAACCTTCTCGAGCTAATCCAGCAGCAGCGCTCATCAAGAGTTGTTCGGCCATTCCCATTTGAAAGAACTTGTCTGGATTTTGATTCGCGAAAATATGTAAATCTGTATATTTGGATAGATCTGCTGATAATCCAACAATATCATCACGCTCTTTCGCTAGTGCATTTAAAGCATGTCCAAATGGTGCAGACTTGGTTGGTTGCCCTTCTGCAGCAATAGAAGCAATCATGGCAGACGTTTTTAATTTTTTCTTAGGAGAGTTCGCTAATTGGCTCATGGATCTAGACTCCTTATTTGCCGTAATGGGTTAATATATTTAAAGCTTCATCCCATTCACGTTCATCCACGCGAATAAAATGTGTTTTTTCACGGCTTTCTAAAAATGAAACACCTTTACCCATTTTGGTATCGCAAATAATGACCCTTGGGCATGTTCCTTCGTGACTTTTCGCTTGATCGAAAGCATCAAGTAAAGCTTCCATATTGTTGCCATCTACGCGTTGGGTATACCAACCAAAAGACTGCCAACGATCTACAATTGGTTCAAAAGCTAGAATTTCACTTGAATGCCCATCGGCTTGCTGATTATTCACATCAATAATTGCGATGAGATTATCTAATTTCCAATGTGAAGCTGACATGACAGCTTCCCATGTCGAGCCCTCATTCAGCTCACCGTCTGATAGGAAGTTATAAACAAAGGATTCTGATTTCTTTTGCTTTAATCCGAGGCAAGCACCTACCGCAATGCCTAAACCGTGACCCAATGAACCACCTGTGATTTCCATACCAGGGGTATAAGTTGCCATGCCTGACATAGGTAAACGACTGTCATCAGAACCATACGTTTCTAGTTCTTCAATTGGAATAACTTTTGCTTCGATCAAAGCAGCATATAAAGCAATTGCATAATGACCTATTGAAAGATAAAAGCGATCTCTTCCTTCCCACTCAGGATTGTCAGGCTGATATTTCATTGCATGAAAATAAGAAACTGCAAGTAGATCAGCTGCACCTAAGGCCTGTCCAACATAACCTTGGCCCTGTACTTGTCCCATACGTAACGCATGTTGACGAATGTTATATGCACGTTGCTGGAGTTCAGCAATACGAGCTTCTTTATTAATATTTGACATGATTAGCTTCTCTTATTAACGATTAACCAGTTTTGCTGGAATGCGTAGTACCAGGCTTGCGCCAACAACTAAGACTGCTGTGATTAAGAACATACCTATGGCATTCGAACCTGTATTAGTGGTAATCCAGCCGATGAGAAACGGAGAACAAAATCCAGCGAGATTGGCAAAACTATTGATTCCAGCAATACCTGCGGCAGCTGAAACACCACCTAAAAAGTTAGTTGGCAACATCCAAAACAAAGAAGATGCGGTGAGTACACCTGATGCCGCAATACATAAACAAATCAGTGATAGGGTTAGATTTGACACAAACAATGTTGCGAAGGTCAGTGCAATTGCACCAGCACACATAGGAATAATTAAATGCCAGCGACGCTCTCTAAAGTGATCTCCGCTACGGCCTGCTAACAGCATTACAACTATGGCACACATATAAGGTAGACTGGTCAACAAGCCAATATGCCAGTTATCACTAATACCCGAGTTACGAATTAATGTCGGCAACCAGAAAGTAATTGCATATTGTCCCATTACGACACAAAAATAGATTCCAGCTAGTAACCACAAGCGTTTATCACTAATGAAGTCTTTAATACTGCTATGCCCTTCTTTCTGTTGATTATCTTGAGCGATTTCTTGCTGAACTAAATTCTTTTCAGCACTTGTTAACCAATGTGCATCTTGAACAGAATCTTTTAGAACTGCGAGGACTAGCAAACCAACAACCACTGTAGGTATAGCTTCAAGTACAAACATCCATTGCCAACCATGCCATCCTTGCACATTGTTCATTTGATCCATGATTAAGCCAGATAGAGGACCACCGATCATTCCTGAAATTGGAATCGCAATAAACCAAAGCACAGTCATACGGGCCCGACGATAAGAGGGGAACCAATATGTAAGATAAAGTAATAAACCTGGCGCTAATCCAGCTTCAGCAACACCGAGTAAGAAGCGTAAGGTATAGAATTGCCACTCTGTTTCAACAAATGCAAAACAGCCTGACAAAATACCCCATGTGATCATGATCCGAGCAATCCAACGTCGAGCACCAACTTTATGCAGCACAATATTGCTCGGCACTTCACATAAGAAATATCCTATAAAGAAAATACCTGCACCGAGTCCATAAACAGCTTCACTAAACTGTAAATCACTCATCATTTGAAGTTTGGCAAAACCAACATTTACACGGTCTAGGTAAGCACAAAAATAACAAAGCATTAAAAATGGCATCAACCGAAATGCAATTTTTCGATATGCAGATTTACGAATAGCATCTGTATCAGATGAAAATACAGTATCCATCATGCGAGTCCCTTTACATTTGGCCACAATATCCTCTCGTGGCCATGTCTCTATTTTGAATTTTTTAATACTAATACTGAGTTTTAGTGAATCAGCATTCCGCCATTTACGTCTAAAGTTACACCTGTTAAATAGGCTGATAGATCACTGGCTAAAAATAACGCTGCATTGGCAACATCTTGTGCTTTACCTAAGCGACCAAGTGGAATTCCTGCAAGAATGTCATGACGACGATCATCATTCATTAAACCACCCGTAATGTCTGTTTGAATCAGACCTGGTGTAAGTGAGTTGACACGAATATTATCTGCACCAAACTCGCGAGCCATCGCTTTACCTAATCCTAAAACCCCAGCTTTGGCAGCACTGTAATGTGGACCTCCAAAAATACCACCACCTCGTTGTGCCGAAACGGATGATAAACACACAATACTTCCTCCACCGTTTTCTTTCATTGAGGGAATTACAGCCTGAGACATAATGAGCGTTCCACGCAGACTGACATCCAAAATACGATCATAATCATTACGCTTGATATCTAATGTTTTTACAGGTTGGGTAATGCCTGCGTTATTGACCAAAATATCAATTTTACCGTAGTGTTGAAGGGCTTGTTCCACCGCAGCGTGTGCTTGTTCTTCATTAGCAACATTTGCTGCTAGACCTAAATGACCTTCGCCCAATGCTTTAGCCGCATGCTGGCTTTGCGCAAGATCTAGATCAACAATAATGACTTTGGCGCCTTGCTGTGCAAAGACTTCTGCTGTTGCACGACCAATACCACGTTCAGATGCTGCACCTGTGATTAACGCTACTTTTCCTTGTAGTAACATGTCTATTCCTCTTTTCTTCAACATATTTATTCATCGCTAGATTCTCTTTTTTCACAGTGAGCAGCAATAAGGTTAAACTCAACTAGGCATGAATAATATTCATGCCTATGATATTTTTAGTTAATATTCGAAAGAAAAATGGAATTTTAAATGAATAATAGTGAAAAAAATTACAACCAAGTGCCTGCAATAAAAACCTTACAAGCGTTTGAACAAACTGCTCGATTAGGAAATGTGGCAAAAGCAGCAGAGGTTTTGAGCCTTACACCATCTGCTGTCAGTCATCAAATAGCAAAACTAGAAGAAATGATTGGTCAAAGTCTATTTATACGTGGTGCAAGAGGTGTTACATTAACTCCTTCTGGGGAGCGTTATTATCAAGAAGTTACTAATATCCTGCATAGCCTTGTATTAGCTACTGAACAAGCATCAAATAACAGTCCAAAAGATAGCTTATATATCCATTCTTCTCCAAGTTTTGGCCTATTGTGGCTAATGCCACGCCTTGAATCATTTAAAGAAAAATACCCTCTCATTCAGGTGAACTTGTCCTGTTCTTATGAAAATCTTCATTTTACGCGTGATAAAATTGATATTGATATTCGTCATGGCATTTCGAATTGGACAGGTGTCGAAATTAGAACGGTTCGGAGTGAAAAATTAGAAGTTCTTGCATCGCCAAAATTACTTGAACGTAGTCCAGTATTTAGGCCCAAAGATTTATTAAAAAAAGAGCTAATTTTATCAAAATCCACTCTGGTGACATGGCCTCAATGGTTTGCACACCAAGGCCTAAGTATTCCTGAATTTCCTTATACTTTTAGTTTTGATCGCTCTTACATGTCACTTGAAGCAGCCACACATGGCCTAGGATTTGTTTTAGAAAGCAACTTACTTACTCAGAATTATTTGGAATCAGGAAAGTTGGTTAAAGTATTTTCTGATGATTTCTCTATAGCTATATCTGCTCATCACTTAGTTTATCCTCGCACGCATGAAAACATTATGAAAGTGAACCATTTTTTAAACTGGATTAATGAAGAAATTAACAAAAGTAGTGAATGGTAAAACTTTTAAAGGTATTGAAGTCATGCGTGCACTACGTAAAGGACAACCATCATCATTCTACTATGGTCAGCCTCAGGGTGAAGTGTGTCTAATCAAAAGGGTTTCCGGTCTCTAAGCACTTTTTAAAGGGAACATCATCGACTCAAATCTCTATTTGCAACAGTGTCTCTCCGACAAACCCGGTACGGTTCACCTGGACAAATTCAAACAGAGAATCTCCAGATGATCCAAAATAGGATTGAGCATAATATTCATTTATTGAATTGAATATAAAAAATTTTCATGCGGATCAAGAATCATTATATTAAATTATATAATGTTGTTATTTCTCATGAAAATTAGCACCAAAATATAGGTGACTTTTATTGATTAAAATTTCCAATATGAAGTGACCAAAATACCCTTAAATGATCTAAATTTCTAAAAATTTCACCCCACTAAAAACTACACATAATAAATTAAATCATACACTTATAGTTAACATCATTTAATGGTATAAATCTCGGTGACCTTGCCAAGGTTGGGGTCGCGAGTTCGAGTCTCGTTTCCCGCTCCAAATTCAAAAAGCCCTGATCGAAAGATTGGGGCTTTTTTTATTGATTTTATTAAATATTTTTCTTTATAAGAGATCTTTATTCTCAAAAAAGTAAGTTTACAAAAGTGCTATATCAAAATTGGTGACCAAATGGTGCCTTCAATAAATCAAAAAGATAAGAACCCTTTTCTAAAACTGAACCGTACCGGGTTTGTCGGAGACTTTTTATTTAAGTTAGGACACCTGACCTAACGGGTTAATCTTATCATAGTATATTGCTTCAAACTCCTTGGTAAGATGGGTTAGCCGGATGCTTACCATTGCAGCTATTTACGAAGAACTGAAAAGTAGAATTGTCTTTAAAGCGATTGAATAAAAACTGAAATCACAAGCCTTTTTAGGCATAAGCAGCAATGTGACTCCAGTTTAAATTTGGCTTGATATGATTGTCTACTTCCTAGTGAGTTTTGCTGAACATTTAAGGAAAACTTAGCCACGCATATTAGGCTTAAAGATTACATCGCATTTACCAGTAATAGCCTTACCATTAACTTTAACTATGATAGATATTCCCTTTTGCCTTACCTATACATGCTTGTTGAATACTAGGGTATTATCAGATTGCGCTAGGCAGTTAAATACAGGGCTGCCAGGGAATTTTGCCAGAGAGTTGCCAACAGTTCAGATCTGGCTGCCAATTACGTAAGGAGATTAAGGTAAATTGAACCGCGTATTTTAACTGTATTTTCAGAGTGATTTCAGATCACTACGTAGCTAAGGCTTTTATAGATCGAAATGATAAATTCATAAATTGCTTTTCAAAAAAAAAGAAACTAATATGTTTCTTATATGACCTAAAAGCAATAAATGTATCTACAATGAATAAGTCTTTACTTCAGCAAATCAAAAAAAGACGAACCCAATTGGGCTTAAAGCAAGTTGATATGCAATCCCGTACAGGCATTTCAAGACAGCAATACCAAAAGCTGGAAAGTCAGGGTAACCCTCGATTAGAGACCTTAGAAATTATCGCGGCAGGATTAAATGCTCAACTGATGCTCATCCCTGATGATAAGGTTCATTTGATTAGACAATTATTGAATGATGAAATTAAAGTCACTATTGAAGATCAGGATGACTTAATGACTAACCCATGGAAGGGTCTTCTCGGAGGAGAGGAACCATGAATACTGTTGCCGTCCTGAAATTAACATTACATCACGCTGTCGTTGGATACTTGGCAGGATTTCAGAGCGGAAAAAATATTCTGGTTTTTACAGATTCTTTCCGCTTTGATCAGCAACGTCCGACCTTGAGCCTGCTGACTTCCCCCTTGTATCCTCAAGCGGATAAAATTTTAGAAAAGACCTATGTTACACATCAGCGCTTACACCCCTTGCTATCAAACTTGCTACCAGAAGGGGCATTACGTGAACTGATTGCACAAAGCCTCAAAGTACATATAGACAATGAATTTCAGTTATTGGCAGATTTAGGTCATGATTTACCTGGAGCACTCATTGCGACTCCATTAGATCCAGAAAAAATTCCAGATGAAATAAAATTCAAACTGCAGATCTCGAATCCAGATCAAATTTTAAAGCAAGAGATTCGAACAGATAATAAGTTTTCCTTGGCCGGCGTCCAAATGAAGTTTTCCATGAAAGCCAAAGATGGGCGTTTTACACTAGCACAGGCAACGGAAACGACTCTACTCGGGGACTGGATTATCAAAACTCCTTCTTCCAGACATGCTTTTGTTCCGCTAAATGAATATTCTATGATGACCCTTGCCAAAACGGTCGGAATAGATGTCCCTGAGATTCGCTTGGTGGATATGGCCCTTTTACAAGACCTTCCACCATTAAATTTACCCCAAGAGCAATATGCTTTCGCAATCAAAAGATTTGATAGACAGAATACTGCTGATACTACAGAGCTTATTCACATCGAAGATTTTGCTCAGATCTTCGGCGCATATCCATATCAGAAATACAGCACCACAAATTATGAGCAGATAGGAAAGATCATTTATCAATTTTCAGATAACAAAATTATTGATATTCAGCAATTTGCCAGCCGCTTACTCGTCAATATTTTACTCGCCAATGGAGATGCGCACTTAAAAAACTGGAGTATGATTTATCATGATAAAAGTGCACCCAGATTATCTCCCGCATACGATATATTAATGACCAGTGTATATATTGAAAATGAGCGTCATTTCGCATTAAATCTTGCCAAAAATAAAGATTGGTATTTAGCTGAGATGAAACACTTTGAAGAATGGGCTGAAAAAGTCGGTGTTCCATGGCGTGTTATTGAAAAACAACTTCACGCGATCATGGACAAAGCACGGTCAGTATGGCCAGTGCTATTACTAGACTTACCTATGATTCCTGCTCATAAAGAAAAATTAAGAGAACATTGGAAAAAATTGCATCCAGACTTTCAGATACTTACAGGTGATTAGGGCAACCAGTAACCAAACTAAAATTTCTCAAACAAGTTCATCACATCATTTTCCGTCAGTTTCGCTTCTCCCTCATGATCGGTGCTTAAAATTGACTGTGCCAGTTCGGCTTTATTTTGCTGCAAGGCAATAATTTTCTCTTCTATGCTTTGGTTGGTAATCAGTTTATACACAAATACCGGTTTGTCCTGTCCAATCCGCCATGCACGATCTGAAGCTTGATCCTCAGCAGCAGGGTTCCACCATGGATCATAGTGAATGACTGTATCTGCGGCTGTTAAATTCAGACCGACCCCTCCTGCTTTCAGACTGATTAAAAACACAGGCACTTGTCCAGACTGAAATGCAGTAATAACTTCATCTCGCTTTTTGGTCTTTCCAGTCAGCTTCACATAGCCAATTTCTGCGTGATGGAGTTGTTGTTCAATCAGTTCCAACATTGAAGTAAACTGAGAGAAGATAAGAATTTTTCGCCCCTCTTCCACCATTGGAACAACCATATCCATCAACTGTTCAAGTTTGGCAGAATGCGCCTGCCCGGTTTTAACTGAATCCAGTTTCAGTAAGCTAGGATGGCAGCACACCTGACGTAGCTTCAGTAAGGCATCTAAAATTTGAATTTGACTACGTTTAAAGCCTTTTTCTGCCACAATTTTCTGAATGCTTGCCTGCATCGTGGCACGAACAGCCTCATATAGCTTGGATTGCTGCTCATTCATGTCAATATTGACTTCAATCGTGGTTTTTTCTGGCAACTCTTTGGCTACGTCAGTTTTCAAGCGACGTAAAATGAAGGGCTTAATCCGGTTGACCAACTTTTGTCTTAACTGCTCATCACCGCGCTTTTCAATCGGATGACGGTACTTTTTATTAAAAATTTCTTGTGAATATAAAAATCCTGGCATCAGGAAATAAAATAGTGCCCACAGCTCACCCAAATGATTTTCCATAGGTGTACCGGTTAGACATAGACGATGTCGCGCTGTTAATTGCCGTACTACCTGTGCAGCTTTGGCGCGCGGATTTTTGATATTCTGCGCCTCATCCAAAATGAGTTGATGATATTCATATTGCTTTAGTTGCTCTTCATCTCTCGCCAGAAGCGGATAGGTGGTTAACACAATATCATAGTGCGGAATCTGCTCAAAATACTGATGGCGATCGGGCCCCTGTAGCAGCAATACCTTGAGCTCAGGGGTAAATTTCTCCGCTTCTTTGAACCAGTTATGCATCAGCGATGTGGGTGCAACAATTAAGGCGGGTCTGTCCTGCAAATGACCAGCCTGCTTTTCCATGAGTAAGTGGGCTAAAGTTTGTGCTGTTTTACCCAAACCCATATCATCCGCCAGAATCCCACCATGCTGGGTTTCCCTTAAAAACTGTAACCAGCCTAAGCCCTGCTGCTGGTATGGACGCAACTCCCCCTGAAAACCTTGTGGTGTCGGCAGTTGTTGCTGATAGCCTTGTTTGAATTTCTGTACAAATTGCTGCAGGCGATCACTGACCTGCCATGTCATCCCAAGATTATGCTGCAATTCTAATAATTGACTCGCATCATAGCGATCAATACTGCGCTCTTCTTGCTGTAAAATGCTCTGCAGATGCAACAATACCGGCTTAATATCCCTAGCGGATAGAGCCAAATCAGGTTGATCAACTGCAGTTTTCACGGTGAAAATTTGACTGTCATGCAGATGAATAAAAGTCCGCGGATCAAGTAAATCAGGCTGTTCTTTCACCAAAGCCACAAGTGCATCAAGCAAATTATAAGAATTACCTGCACTGTCTTGAACCGTCGCCCCGATATTGAACCAGTCCTGCTGACCTTCAGATTCAGTGATAGAAATATTTAAATTTTCGACATATTGCAGGTTAAAGGGGCTGTTTTCCAGATGCTCTATCTGCCAGCCCATCAACTCAATTTGATTGATGGGCATGAGCTGTTTGATCCAGTCTCCATAGAAAGCAAAAACCATAGAATCAAGACGTTGTTTATCCAGTTTTAATTGCTGGTCATAACTAAGATCTTTCACCCACTTCAGTGATTCGACCAATAGCTGTAAACGCTGGATTGACTGTTGTTCCTGAACTAAGTCCCGAAGCTGTCGCACCATTTTGCCATGCTGTTCACCAATAAAACTGTCACCTGATGTACCTGCTTTAATTCGCCCACCTGCATAGGAGAATTCAATTTCAGCACAAACAGACTCTTCCCATTTCCAATCAAATTTATCTAAAACACCGAAGCGTAAAATTGGCTGGGGATTACCCTGTAAGACTTCAATCTCTTGAAGAAACCTAGGTTTCGGCAAGTTATGTATCGTTGTAGATTGATGAGTAAGCTGCTCAAACTCAGTCAAAACCGTCGCAGGCATCTCTGGCATCCGCCAAAGGTAGTACAGTAAATCCGATGTATATTCACTATAGAGTTGCCCTACCGTATTCTTGTGAATATCGATATAACAAAGTGGCTGACTTACAAGAATTTGAAGATGTGGATTCGATTTTAAATTGAGTCGAACATTTCCATTGACCAACTCAAAATCTAAGAGCTCAGTCTGTTTTTCAATGCTCTTTTGCCAAGAAAATTCAAGCTGATAGCTTTGTTCTGACCATGTAAGTGGAGCATCACTTTTTTGTTTCCAATAGACATCACCACTCTGAATGAAAGATTTAAAATGCTCTAAAACAATGCCTGATATATCAAGACTATTTCCATAAGAAAACTCATTCTGATTGAGCTTGGCATAATAATAAATTTGATTAAATAATTGTCGCTTCCCATCAGGCAAAGACAGACGTTTTTTTAGAATATTGCCATATTCAGTATAAGAACTGACACCTGTGATCGTCCCACTTTTATTACGTCTACCTTTGCGAACCTCAAGTTTTAACCCGAATAGACCTAAAGGCTGATCTAAATAATAAAGTAAATAATTACTCGTTGTCTTTTGCTGCTCTAACTGGGTATGTTGTAAATACTGCTTAAACTCACTTAACCAGCGTTGTGCTTGATTAATTGCAACCCGATCTTTTTGAGTGTGAGATGATGACTGAGAGTCAACATAGCTCTTCAGATATCCTTCTCGATATTCTTGATAAAATAATTTGGCTAAAGCAGCAGCATGTTTACAGTTATATCCAACCGGACAAGTGCAGTCGTCATCAATTAAACGGTCCTTTTTAAGATTATAGGTAATTGCAGTATCGTAATAATCTGTCCCTTCAATTTGGGCATACATCGTGACATCGTCATTTTCTTCAAAGAACTCAATCGTTTTCCTATCAATGTATTTAGCATAGCTCTGGCTGCGCTGAAGAGTTGCAGTACTAAAGCGAGATAGAAAATTGATCAATGAGGACATAATTACCAGACACTAAAAATGTTTATACAATTATAACGGACAAAGCTGTCATTTCAGAATAGTAGGGCTTTGTTGCACAAAGATTTATAATTTGAAGCATCCCCCCAACTCACTCAAATTTAAATTATAACTCGCTATCTGGTAGTGAACTTTGGTGTTTTTTCTATTGGCTGGCGTAAATACTTTTAAGCTGCCTGAGGTATCAGCAAAGGCAGAGCCCTGCCCATCGACCCCATTGCTTCAGACTACTGGGGCCAGATATTCCAGATTGAACTGATAGCAAATCCCGGTTCCTCGTGACACCATGCAAAATTAATAGAGCTTAAAGCAAGTTGTTAGACTCTATTAGATTGTAAATATCTAATTGGACTTCTTTAATTTAATAGTATCTTCAGTCGGCTCTGTTGTATAAATATGTAAGCATCTGATTTAAATAAATTTAATTTTGGATCAAAAAATAATCAAAACTTTTAAAATCATATAGTTATGAAATCTTTATGCAACAAAGCCTATTTGATATAAAACTGTTACACAAAATTGACAACATGTACAGAATTCTGTACATTTTAGATTGTAAAGTTCAATCACTATCATCTAGTCAGTAGCGTTTTAACACAGCTTACTTTATGAGGGAGAAATATATGCATGTATTTACATATACAGACGCACGTAACAACTTAAAATCTGTTTTAGATAAAGTTATTGATGATGCAGATGTCGCTTTCATTACAAGAAAAGAAGGCGGTCATGCTGTAGTAATGGGACAAGATCATTACGACAGTTTAATGGAAACGTTATATCTGCTTTCATCTCCAAATAATACCACTCGTTTAAACGAATCAATTACTCAATTACGCGCAGGTAAAACCAAACAAAGAGAGTTGATTAAAGATGACGAGTCGTAATGTCGAATGGACTGAAAATGCCTGGGATGAATATATCTATTGGCAAACACAGGATAAAAAGATACTCAAACGTATCAATACCTTAATCAGAGAATGTCAAAGAACACCCTTTGAAGGAACTGGAAAACCAGAACCTTTAAAAGCAAATCTTTCAGGATTCTGGAGCCGTAGAATTGATGAGAAGCATAGATTAGTTTATGAAGTGACGGATGAACGAATTTCCATTATTCAATGTCGGTTCCATTACTAATAATATTCCCTATTCTTAGTATGGGAGAGTATTTTATGAGACTGAACCGTACCGGGTTTGTCGGAGAGTCAATATTCTGAGAGAATGTCCCGATGACAAAACCAAAATATACCCCTGAAATCCGAGATAGAGCGGTTCAATTATTGATTGAATCCGAAAAAGATTATCCTTCTACTTGGGCCGCAATCACAGCAATTGCGCCTAAGATTGGTTGTACTCCTGAAACACTTCGTGCCTGGCATCAAAAGCATTTAGATCAGCAAAATCCTATTAAAGTACAACAGATATCTGATCAAGAAAAAATGAAGCAAATGGAACGTGAAATTAAAGAATTAAAGCGTGCCAATGAAATTCTACGTAAAGCAGCCGCTTTTTTCGCCCAGGCGGAGCTCGACCGCCCACACAAATAATGGTGGATTTCATCCATAACAATAAAGATTTATATGGTGTTGATGCGATTTGTAGGATTTTACCGATCGCAGCTTCAACCTATTACCGGACTCTAGATCTCTGCGAAAATCCAGAACATCGAGCAAAGCGAGATTTACATGACTTGCATCATGCTGAGGAGATTAAACGAATTTGGAAGGAAAGTTCAGGTCGGTATGGTGTACGTAAAGTCTGGCAAAAACTGAAACGTGAAGGCTATATTATTGCACGCTGTAGTGTTGCTCGATTAATGAAAAAGCTAGGTATACAAGGTGTTTGGCGAGGTAAGAACAAACAAACCACCCGTAGCCGAGATGACCAAAAACGAGCACCTGACTTGGTGAAATGGAGTTTTAGAGCTGATCAGCCTAGCTGTTTAATGATCAAATCTTTATTCAGACTCTCTCTACGCATGGTCACAGGTTTTGTTCAAAGCCTGATTAAACTATGTGGATTAAGTTGGACAGCGCCAGATTACAGTACGCTTTGTCGAAGACAAAAACATATTGATATTGCGATTAGCTATCAAAAAAATAGTGATGGGTTACATCTACTTGTAGACTCAACTGGCTTGAAGTTTCTAGGTGAAGGTGAATGGAAACGTAGGAAACATGGACCTGAATATCATCGCCAATGGCGTAAGCTGCATATTGATATCGATGCTGAAACCCTGCAAATACGTGCAGTACAGCTTACTACAAATAATGTGAGCGATTCGCAAGTACTCGGTGATTTACTTGCTCAAATTCCTTTAGATGAACGAATTGATTCGGTCTATACCGATGGTGCTTACGATACGAAGCACTGCAGACAAGTCATTTTAGATCGAGCTGCACATGCGATCATTCCACCAAGGAAAAATGCAAAGCCAAGGAAAGATCAGAAATTGAGATCTTTAGAGCGGAATGAATTACTAAAAACAGTGAAACGTTTGGGAAGAACGCTTTGGAAAAAGTGGTCTGGTTATCATCGTCGAAGTTTGGTTGAAACTAAGATGCATTGCATCAAATTATTAGGTGATAAATTAACGGCAAGGAGTTTTCCTCGTCAGGTAAATGAGATCCATGCACGCATAGCCGTATTGAATAAATTTACAGAATTAGGTCGTCCTCATACCCAAGTTGTCACTTGAGTTTTGTTCAAATGAGCAGAGTGCTGCCTTTTAAATCTTTGTGCAACAAAGCCGGTGAGATTTATAAAAATCCCACCCTAAAATGCAAATAGCCCTTTAAACCGAACCTATGGAGCTAAACATGAAATTCCGTATTGAAAACATGACCTGTGGTGGCTGCGCGCGCAGTGTCACGGCTACGATTAAAGATCTGGATGAAAATGCCACTGTGAATATTGATGGGGCCACTAAACTGGTCGAAGTTGAATCGACAGCCAGTGAGTCTGAGATTGTTGCAGCTTTAACCGAAGATGGTTTCCCGCCTGTGGCTGCCTGATGGTTGTCGAGTTAGATCGCGAAAGTGATCTTATGAAATCATATAGCCAGATGGCTTTGTTGCACAAAGATTTCATAACTATATGATTTTAGAAGTTTTGATTATTTTTTGATCCAAAATTAAATTTATTTAAATCAGATGCTTACATATTTATGCAACAAAGCCTAGCCAGATAAAAAATGCCTGATCGAATCAGGCATTTTTTATTTTAGTGATTATACTGATGAGATTTTATCCGGGGTCATCAGCGCCTGATTAATATATAGCTTAATCAGGCGTTCACGTGAACCAATCGCTTTTTGATAATTGGTCGAATTTAATAATAGTGAAGCACCATAAGTCACGGTCCAGATATAAGACAAATAATCCCGAATCGACATGGCACTTTCTAAAGCCACCAGATAATCATGGGTTATGTCTTTAATCCGGATAATCCGTTCTTCGCGAATCCGATAAAGCTCCTGAAATAAATCTTTCAGATTTTTTTCGTTATTGGTTAAACGCTCTTCAATCACATGCAACAGGATGGTGCGATTGGAATTGAGCATGTGATAGAGCATATATTGCGAAACATAATTTTTAATATCGTTATTATATTTTTTTGATATTTCCAGAATTCTTTTTTCATTCAGAATAATTAGTTCTAAATATAACTGGTTCTTGCTTTTGAAATGCTTGTAGATCGTTCCTTTCGCGATGTCCAGTTCACTGGCCAGCTCACTCAGGGTAATGTCCTGATTATTGTCCAGTAGCAGGCTTTCAGCCATGCTCAGGATCTTCTCTTTACGAAGAAGGAAGTTCTGCTGTCTTACAGTCGTCATCCTCTTGGTCCATATTTTTCGAAAAAGAACCTTTCAAGAATATTCAATTTTACCCAAGATAGCTATAAAACTAAGGTCGTGATATTTATCTAAATTTGTATATTTATTCAACATTTCTTGTAGAAAAAAGTCATATACAGCTGCGCTAAAAATATTGTCAAGAAAACTGAACCCTAGAGATCAACTTTGCTAAATAAAATTCCATTTTCAGCATAATTATTTTATTGTTTCAGCACATCAAGTGAAATCATTATTCGGTTTAAGACCGTCCTGGCAAAGGATTATAACGGTGAATAAAGAATCATTTTAAGCCTGCTTGGTTCAGTAAATAACGGTGACATGAAGCTTTGGTTTTTAAATTTTATGTCGCTTATTTAGTTGAATGAGATTTACTGCTGGATTAATTCGAGATGATGACTTTCGATTGATATGCATTGATTGAAGTAAAATCATAAAAAAGATTTTCATTAATCAATGATTATAAAACGCTCAGCAACAGAATTGAGTATCACCAGTTAAGGAATGTAAGAATGCCTATTTATAATGCGCCGCTAAAAGACATGGAATTTATTTTAAATGATGTGTTTCAAGCTGAACAATTTTGGCAAGGTAATGAAAATCTTGCACATTTAGATATGGCAACTGCAAATGCAATTCTGGAAGAGATGGCCAAATTTTCCAAGAATGTCATTCTTGACCTGAATCGTCCTGCGGATGAAGAAGGTGGTGCTCAGTTTAAAGATGGTGAAGTGACCACACCTACAGGCTTTAAAGATGCCTTTAAGCAGTTTGCTGAAGGTGGCTGGGTAGGTTTAGGTGCCAGTGAAGAATGGGGCGGGCAGAATATGCCAAAAATGCTGACCGTGCTGGCCGATGAAATGATCTGGAGTACCAATCCATCATTTATGCTTTACCCGCTGTTAACCGTGGGTGCAGGCATGGCGATTAATGATCGTGCTTCACAAGAACAGAAAGAAACCTATTTACCAAAATTCTATACGGGCGAATGGTCGGGCACCATGTGTCTGACTGAGCCACATTCGGGTACTGATCTTGGCATAATCAAAACCAAGGCTGAACCCAATGAAGATGGCAGCTATAACATCAGTGGCACCAAAATCTTTATTACCAGCGGTGAACATGACCTGAGTGAAAATATCATTCATCTGGTGCTGGCGAAAACACCAAATGCACCCGCCGGTTCACGTGGGATTTCCCTGTTTATTGTACCGAAATTTCTAGTGAATGCAGATGGTTCACTCGGTGAACGTAATGCAGTATCTGCGGGTTCAATCGAACATAAGATGGGAATTAAAGGCTCGGCGACCTGCGTCATGAACTTTGATGGTGCCAAAGCTTATATGGTCGGTAACGAAAATGAAGGACTGGCCGGCATGTTCGTGATGATGAACTACGAACGCCTGTCGATGGGAATTCAGGGCATTGGCGCGGCAGAATTTGCTTATCAGAATGCGGCACAATATGCGACAGACCGTTTACAGGGACGCGCCTCGACCGGTGCGAAATCACCGGAAAAACCAGCCGATTCGATTCTGGTACATGGTGATGTGCGCCGGATGTTGCTGAATGTGCGCGCCAACAATGAAGCATCTCGTGCCTTTGCTGTCTATGTCGGTCAGCAGCTGGATATCACCAAATATTCGACCGATGCTGAAGCTGTGCGTAAAGCGACCGACCGTGTGGCTCTGTTAACCCCAATTGCCAAAGCATATCTGACTGATAAAGCATTGGATTCTGCACTGGAAGCGCAAATGTGCTTCGGTGGTCATGGTTATATCCGTGAATGGGGTATGGAACAATGTATTCGCGATCTGCGCATTTCACAGATTTATGAAGGCACCAATGGTGTACAGGCAATTGACCTGATTGGCCGTAAAACCACCAAATGTAAAGGTGCTTATATTGCAGAGTATATCGCTGAAATCCGCGAGTTCGCCCAAGGTCTGGATGATTCATTGACGGTTAAAGCGGCGACATTAGAGACCTGTCAGCAACTGGAAGACATCACCGGCTTTATCCTCGAGCAGTCTCAACTGAATCCGGACTTTGCCAACTCGATTGCGGTCGATTATCTGCATGCGGTGGGTTTGCTCAGCTTTGTGTATATGTATGCGCGTATCAGCAAAGCTGCATCAACGAAAGACGATAGCTATTTCCAGAACAAATTGGTACTGGCGAACTATTATGTCGCCAAAATTCTCCCGGATTTGAGTGCCCGAATTCAACGTATTCAGGCAGGTGCAGAACTGGTCATGCAATTACCTGAAGACTATTTCACTGCACAGGCTTAAACCGGCAAATATTGCGAAGGACAAACACTGCAGAGCTGCTACTGTGCGGTGTTAAATAACAATGATGAAAAAGGATGAGATTAGAATGATTGTAATTGTAGAAGCTGTACGTACCGCAATGGGCGGTTTTCAAGGCTCACTTTCAAGCTGTACGGCGCCTGATTTGGGTGCTGTGGCGATCAAGGAAGCTGTAGCTCGTGCAGGTTTAACTGCAAACGATATTGATGAAGTAATTATGGGCTGTGTACTGCCGGCGGGTTTAAAACAGGGCCCGGCACGTCAGGCCATGCGTCAAGCCGGCTTACCGGATTCAACAGGCGCCACCACGATCAATAAAATCTGTGGCTCAGGCATGAAAGCGGTGATGCAGGCAGCAGATGCAATCAAAGCGGGTTCGGCTGAAATTGTGGTCGCAGGTGGCATGGAATCTATGTCTAATGCGCCATATTTGATGGACAAGGCACGTGCCGGTTTCCGTATGGGACATGGCAAAGTCACGGATCACATGTTCCAGGAAGGTCTGGAAGATGCAGAAACAGGTCTGTCGATGGGAATTCTGGCACAGGAAATGGCAGATAAAAAAGGCTATACACGCGAACAGCAGGACGATTATGCCATTGGCTCATTAAACAAAGCGGTGACGGCTGTTCAGCAAGGCTTCTTTAAAGATGAAATCGTAGCAGTCACTGTCAGTAACCGTAAAGGCGATGTGGTGGTTGAGCAGGATGAACAGCCTTTAAATGCCAAAGCGGACAAAATTCCAAGCTTGCGTCCAGCCTTCAAAAAAGACGGAACCATTACCGCAGCAAATGCCAGTTCAATTTCAGACGGTGCTTCAGCACTGGTGGTCACCTCTAGTGAAATTGCTGCACAGCGTAACTTAAAACCGCTGGCTAATATTTTGGCCTATGCCAGCCATTCGCAGCATCCTTCGGAATTCACCATTGCACCTGTCGGTGCGATTGAAAAAGTCCTGAAAAAAACCGGTTGGGATGCCGCTGATGTGGACCTCTGGGAAATTAATGAGGCTTTTGCCATGGTGACGATGCTAGCCATTGATGGCTTTAAACTGGATACTGCAAAAGTCAACATCAACGGTGGCGCATGTGCGCTCGGTCATCCACTGGGGTCTTCTGGTTCCCGTATTATTGTGACCTTGATTCATGCCTTAAAACGTACTGGTGGCAAGAAAGGTATTGCCGCACTGTGTATCGGTGGCGGTGAAGCAACTGCGATTGCAGTGGAACTGGTTTAAGTCCAGCCAAAATTCAATGCTCGAATTAGCAAAATTAATTATTGATTGATTTAGACGCTAATGCTCTTGGTTCATCAGGAGCAGATGCCTCTTTATTTTATATTTTTGAGATTTTTTATGAAGGGTTTAGAGCGCATTCGTTTGCTCCGATTACAAGATAAAGTCGTATCTGTCGAAAAAGCACTACAACTGATTCAAGATGGCGATGTAGTTGGTTTAAGTGGTTTTGGGGGGGCAGGTGAAGCGAAAACTGTGCCTTTGGCCTTGGCTGAATATGCACAGAAGTATCCAATTCATATTACCTTGGCGACAGGTGCAAGTCTGGGGAACCGGATTGATGGAAAACTCAATGAAGCACATGTCATAACCCGCCGTTATCCTTATCAGGCAGATCCTTCTTTACGTAAAGCGATTAATGCCGGTGAAGTGATGTATGTCGATCAGCATCTCTCTGAACTGGCCGATAATATCCGTCATAAAAACTTGCCAGCGATTAATGTGGCTGTAATTGCTGCAACTGCGATTACTGAAGACGGTCAGATTATTCCGACAGGCTCTTGCGGAAATTCTGCAAATTTCATCGAAATGGCAGATCGGGTCATTATTGAAATTGATATGACGATTAATCCCGCGCTAGAAGGTGTTCACGATATCTATGTACCTCAAGCGCGCCCAAACCGCGAGCCAATTCCTCTGACTCAAGCCAGTGACAAAATTGGAACAATCGGGATTCATGTTGCACCTGAAAAAATTTCTGCGATTGTCATCAATGAGATTCCAGACACTTCCTTTGGCATGGACGAACCGGATCAAGAAACGCTGGCGATTGCCAGTCACCTGATTCATTTCTTTGAACAGGAAGTGGCAGCAGGGCGTTTACCTGAAAATCTGGGGCCGCTGCAATCCGGTGTGGGCTCCGTGGCCAATGCGGTCTTTGCCGGCTTCGAACATTCCAATTTCAATAATCTGGAAATGTATTCTGAAGTCTTGCAGGATTGCACTTTCCAGCTTATCGATTCAGGCAAGATGGCCTTTGCTTCAGGTTGCTCCATGACCCTGACCGATGACTGTGCCGCACGAGTGATGAACAATTTTGATCGATACAAAGATAAAATTGTCTTGCGTCCACAGGAACTTTCCAATAATCCTGAACTGATTCGCCGTCTCGGGATTATTGCGATTAATACAGCACTTGAGTTTGATATTTACGGAAATGTGAATTCAACCCATGTTACTGGAACCAAGATGATGAACGGCATTGGAGGCTCGGGAGATTTTACCCGTCATGCGCATATTGCCATCTTTGTGACCAAATCCTATGCCAAAGGTGGTGCGATTTCTTCAGTCGTTCCCCTAGTCAGCCATACCGACCATACCGATCATGACGTTGATATTCTGGTGACTGAGCAAGGTTTGGCAGATCTGCGTGGTTTGGCACCGCGTGAACGTGCCCGCAAGATTATCGATATCTGTGCTCATCCAGATTACCGTGATAGTTTAAATTATTATTTTGAACGTGCCTGCGCGCGTGGTGGTCAGACACCACATTTATTGAATGAAGCTTTGTCTTGGCATGCCCAATTTGAAGAAACCGGTTCAATGAAAACCGCTTAATACGTTTAATCGCGTTGATCATTAAATAAAGCCCGTTGTATACGGTAATGCCAGTCAGTTAAGAGATTGACTGGCTTTTTCTTGGGTATTTTTGAGGTTTTCCTTTTACAACCCTTGGATAACTCCTCAATACCGCCTTTATTATTGATGTGTTCTCACGAGCAATTGTTGGATGGAAAGTATCTACACGGATGAATACAGATATGGTGCTTGATGCATTAGAACAAGCATTGCACGATCGAGGCATGCCAAAGAATGTGATTCATCATTCCGATAGAGGTGTTCAATATCTTTCCATTCGCTATACCAATCGTTTAGAAGCTGCAAATTTACGAGCATCAGTCGGTACAACTGGTGATTCATACGATAATGCTCTGGCTGAAACGGTGAATGGCTTATACAAAACAGAGGTGATTGAATATTTAAAAGCAGATTGGCAAGGTTTAGCAGATGTACAACTTGCGACACTAAACTGGGTAGATTGGTTCAATAAAAAGCGTGTACACAGTGCACTGGGTTATGTATCGCCTTTTGAGTTTGAAGCAATATACTATGATAAGATTAACCCGTTAGGTCAGGTGGCCTAGCTTAAATAAAAAAGTCTCCGACAAACCCGGTACGGTTCAGTTTTTGCATAGACCCAAGTGTTAAATCATCATTGCGATTCTTGCGTACCACACCATGGGCACGTGAAAAAGTAGAAAGCTTATATTTGTACGTCTTACGCCAAAAGGCAAAACAGAAACCGTAGCCCCAGGCAACACCCCTCTCATTATAAAATTATACCAGTCAGTAAAACACTCTTAGATTAAGCATATGAATGTTGGTTATTATTGTTGATTATCACAATAAATTAGTGACCAAAAATCAAAGTACCCCACCCTACCTTAAATTACACCATACAAAATAAAAACTCTATATAACTGTTATATATAGAGTTTATTAAAATACCAATTATGTTATTTAGTGTATTTTATGTCGGTGACCTTGCCAAGGTTGGGGTCGCGAGTTCGAGTCTCGTTTCCCGCTCCAAATTCAAAAAGCCCTGATCGAAAGATTGGGGCTTTTTTTATTGCCCATTCTAAAATTTTTGAACCTCACCCCAAGCCTGTTCGCCATTCCTGTTTTATCTGGCTGATTTAAATCGTAGTCTAAATATATAAAAGCGTTTTTAAAAAACTCCCAGTTTTTACGGGCTGCTGTTTATATTTTTATACAGATCAATTGCTTAAATATTCTGCACAATTCAAGCTTTTTCCAGACGCCGGCCCTTTTCAAGCCAGCAACCACTGTGTATAACAATGAAGCAGACCGGGAAACGGATAAGCATAGGCAAAACCTACGAAAAAGCGTTAGACTATGCCACAATTAATGTCATGAAAATGTCCGTTGAGACAAAAAGAAGGTGAAGGTTGATGCCGCTCAATACAGTTGAAGAGCTCGTAGCAGATATCCGTGCAGGAAAAATGGTTATCTTGATGGATGATGAAGATCGTGAAAATGAAGGCGATTTAGTCATGGCTGCCACGCATGTTCGCCCGGAAGACATCAACTTTATGATTACCCATGCCCGCGGTCTGGTCTGCCTGACCCTAAGCCGTGAGCGTTGCCAGCAGTTAAACCTGCCACTCATGGTCGATGCCAACGGTGCCCAGCATGGCACCAACTTTACCCTGTCGATTGAAGCCGCAGAAGGCATCACCACCGGAATTTCCGCGGCTGAACGTGCGCATACTATTCGTACTGCGGTTGCTGCTCATGCCAAACCGGCCGATATTGTCCAGCCGGGTCATATTTTCCCGCTGATGGCACAACCAGGTGGTGTGCTGCACCGCGCCGGTCATACTGAAGCCGGCTGTGACCTGTCCCGTTTGGCCGGTCTAGAGCCAGCATCAGTGATTTGTGAAATTATTAAAGAAGATGGCACCATGGCGCGCCGTGCCGATCTGGAAGTGTTTGCCGAAAAACACGGTCTGAAAATGGGCACCATCGCCGACCTGATCCATTACCGCATGACCAATGAACAAACCGTTGAGCGTCTGGATCAGCAAAGCATTGATACCGAATATGGCAGCTTTGACCTGTATCGTTACCGTGAACTGGGTAACCCGGATATTCATCTGGCGCTGGTCAAAGGTGAGCCAAAAGATGGCGTGACCACCGTTCGCGTGCATGGTTTTAACCCAACCCGTGACCTGCTAAAACTGAACAAGCAGGATGGTGAACCGGCCTGGAATCTGGACCGTGCCTTAAAAGAAATTGCCAATAGTGATCGTGGCGTATTGGTCTGGATTGGCCAGCGTCATCTGCAGGATTTAGGTCCGGCACTGGACAGCTTAAATGCACCGAAGAAAAGTAAATCCAATGCGGCGCTGTCTCAGCAGTATCAGACCATTGGTGTCGGTGCACAGATTTTACGTGATTTAGGTGTTGAAAAAATGAAGCTGCTCAGCTCGCCATTACGTTTCAATGCCTTGTCCGGCTTTAACTTGGAAGTGGTGGAATACGTCACCGCACAACAAACAACTTAAGAAATCATCGAGGTTTGCTATGGCAGTTCGCCGTATTGAAGGTATGTTACATCTCGCGAGCGAAGGCCGTTACGCGATTTTAGTTGGTCGTTTTAATAGCTTTGTGGTGGAACATTTGCTGGAAGGTGCCATCGACACATTGAAACGTCATGGTGTATCAGAGGATAATATCACTGTTGTTCATGCACCAGGGGCGTGGGAACTTCCGGTTGTTGCGAAAAAACTGGCAGCATCTGATCGTTTCGATGCCATTATTGCACTGGGCGCGGTGATTCGTGGCAGTACGCCTCACTTCGACTTTGTTGCAGGCGAATGTGCCAAAGGTTTAGGCGTGGTTGGCCTGGACACTGGCTTACCGGTCATTAACGGTGTATTGACTACGGATAGTATCGAACAAGCGATTGAACGCTCGGGTACAAAAGCAGGTAATAAAGGTAGCGAAGCTGCTTTAACTGCAATTGAAATGGTTAACTTGTTAAAGGCTATTTAACGCTATGTCGCAAACACTTCAAGCAACTTATGCAGCAAAACGTAAAGCACGTCGTTTTGCTGTACAAGGAATTTATGAATGGCAGATGAGCCACAATCCGGTGCACGAGATTGAAGCACGCACGCGTGTCGAAAATGCCATGCACAAAGTGGATCTCGGCTATTATCATGAATTGTTGACTCAAGTGGTTGCCAATCATGAAGCATTGGATGCGCTCTTAATCCCTGTGCTTGACCGCGAAATTGATGCCCTTGACGGCGTTGAACTCGCAACCCTTCGTCTGGGCGCCTATGAATTGAAAGAACATCTGGAAATTCCATACCGCGTGGTTTTAGACGAAGCCATTGAGCTGGCAAAACATTTTGGCGGTGCAGACAGCCATAAATACATTAACGGTGTTCTTGACCGTTTGGCCAGCTCATTACGTGCAGCAGAAAAACAGCAATCTAAATAATTGACAGATTGATGCGATGGCTGAGTTTTCCATTATTGACACCTATTTCAATCGGCAGCACGGCAGTTCTGTCGACTTAGGTGTTGGTGATGACTCAGCCGTGCTGACTCCTCCCCCACAGCAACAGCTGGTGATTTGCGCCGACACGCTGGTTGCTGGACGACACTTCCCATTAGATACTGATCCACATGCCATTGGCTGGAAATCTGTTGCAGTCAATCTCTCCGATATTGCTGCCATGGGTGCCACGCCGCACAGTATTCTACTGGCCTTGAGCCTACCCCAAATTGATCACGACTGGCTGAAAGCCTTTAGCCAGGGTCTGTATGATTGCTGCGATCAATTTGGGGTGCGCTTAATTGGTGGAGATACCACCCAAAGTCCGCATTTAACCTTATCCGTGACCGCCTTGGGCTGGATAGATACCGGTCAGGCGATTACCCGCGCCGGTGCCCAGCCTGGCGACTATATCTGTGTCAGCGGCACCGTCGGTGATGCCGCCTTTGGCCTGAAGCATCCAGGTCATGCACTGCAGCAGCGTCTGGATTATCCAACCCCGCGCTGCGAACTGGGCCAGCAACTGAAAGGTCTGGCCTCGAGCATGATTGATGTTTCGGATGGTCTGGCCCAAGACTTGGGGCATATTCTTAAAGCCTCAAAGGTTGGCGCCACCCTAGATCTGGATCTGTTACCGCTTAGCGATACTCTGCGTCATTTACCTGACACACAGCGCTGGCAATATGCGCTGGCTGGCGGCGATGACTATGAACTGTGCTTTAGCATCAGCCCGCAGCATTTTGAACAACTTTTACAACAACCGCTGAATGTCCGCGTTACCAAGATTGGACAAATTCATGCAGCACCCGAACTTCATTTTGTGCAGAATGGCGTAGATCATTCGCTCCAATTCCAGGGATACCAACACTTTGCCTAAACCTGCCATTCATTTTAAAGCGATGAGCTGGCCCGACCGCCTGGTTGTCTTCTGTGGGGTCGGGTTTGGATCAGGCCTGTTACCCAAAGCTCCCGGCACCTTCGGCTCGGCTTTTGCGCTGCTATTTATTCCGCTGTGGCTGTGGCTTGGTTTTGCCTATTCAGTTGTGGCGATTCTGCTGATGTCACTGGTCGGGATTTATATCTGCGGGCAAACCGCACGGGTGATGGGCGTCCATGATGATGGCCGTATTGTTTGGGATGAATTTGCCGGACAGTCGATTACCTTTTTACCGCTGATCTATTTTGGCCAGATGAATACGATGTGGGTCATTGCAGGCTTTGCCCTGTTCCGGCTGTTTGATGTCTGGAAACCCTGGCCCATCCGGGTGATTGACCGTCAGGTCGATGGCGGCTTTGGCATTATGCTGGATGATCTGATTGCCGGACTCTGGGCAGCAATCTGTATTTTAATTTATCTTTATTTTATTTTGGTTTAGCAATAACTAGGATTATACATGTCTACCACCGTGATTATTCTTGCCGCAGGGAAAGGAACGCGTATGCGCTCCAGCCTTCCGAAAGTGCTTCAACCCCTTGCAGGACGCCCGCTTCTGGGTCACGTGATTGAAACGGCACAACAATTACAAGCAGATAATATTATTACCATTTATGGCCATGGCGGCGAACAGGTACAACAGGCCTTTGCCCATGAAACGGTTCAATGGGTGGAACAGGCCGAGCAGCTCGGGACCGGACATGCGGTCCAAATGGCGCTGCCGGTACTGGGTCAAGATGGTGTTTCAATTATTCTATCCGGTGATGTGCCGTGCATTAGCCAGGCCACCTTACAGCAACTGGTCGAGGCCAGTCAGGCTACCGGTATTGGTCTGGTCACGCTGACCCTGCCAGATGCGACCGGTTACGGCCGTATTGTACGTGACAATGGCCAGATTCAGGCCATTGTTGAACATAAAGATGCTTCTGAGGCCCAGCGCCAGATTCAGGAAATCAATACCGGCATTTACTGCGTCAGCAATGCCAAACTGCATCAGTGGTTACCAAAACTGTCCAATGACAACGCACAGGGCGAATACTACCTGACCGATATTGTGGCCATGGCCATTGCCGATGGCATGCAGGTGGCTTCGGTTCAGCCGGAACGTGCCTTTGAAGTCGAAGGTGTCAATGACCGGGTGCAACTGGCCGCCTTGGAACGTGAATTCCAGAACTTCCAGGCCAAACAGTTAATGCAGCAAGGCGTGCATCTGATTGATCCAAGTCGCTTCGACTTACGTGGTTCACTCAAAGTAGGTCAAGACGTACGTATTGACATCAATGTGATTATTGAAGGTGAAGTCGAGCTCGGCGATCGCGTTGAAATTGGCGCAGGCTGTGTGATTAAAAACAGCAAAATTGCGGCCGGCACCAAAGTTCAGCCGTACAGCGTCTTTGAAAATGCTGTTGTCGGTGAAGATGTACAGATTGGTCCATTTGCCCGCTTGCGTCCGGGTGCAGTGCTGGCCAATGAGGTGCATATTGGCAACTTTGTTGAAGTCAAAAACACCCAAATTGGTGTCGGCTCCAAAGCCAATCACTTTACCTATTTAGGCGATGCAGAAGTCGGTGCCGGTTCCAATATTGGCGCAGGCACCATTACCTGTAACTATGACGGCGCCAATAAATTCAAAACCATCATTGGCGATGCGGCTTTCATTGGCTCAAACAGCTCGCTGGTGGCACCAGTAACCATTGGCAACGGCGCAACGGTGGGTGCCGGCTCGGTAATTACCCGTGATGTGGCTGACCATAGCCTGGCCTTTGAACGCTCAAAACAGTTGAGTAAAGATAATTATCAACGTCCCCAAAAACTGAAAAAATAAGAGGAAAAGATTATGTGTGGTATCGTCGGTGGCGTTGCAGAACGTAATATTAGCAATATCCTGATTGAAGGCTTAAAGCGTCTGGAATACCGGGGCTATGATTCTGCCGGTCTGGCGCTAATCAATGGCGGTCATGTATTACGTGAACGTCGTGTCGGGAAAGTGGCCAATCTGGAACAGGCAGTTATTGAAGCCGAATTAACCGGTTCGTTGGGGATCGCACATACACGCTGGGCGACTCATGGCAAGCCAACTGAAAATAATGCCCATCCGCATATTTCAGGCAATGTGGCGGTGGTGCATAACGGAATTATTGAAAACTTCCAGGAACTCAAAGATGATCTGGAAGCGCTTGGTTATGTATTTACCTCGCAAACCGATACCGAAGTGGTTGCGCATCTGGTCAATGATGCCCTGAAATCCACCCCAAGTTTACTGGAAGCAGTGAAACAGGTGGTGCCGCAGCTCAAAGGCGCCTATGCACTCGGTATTATCCATACCGACCACCCGGATGAGCTGATTACCGTTCGTGAAGGTTCACCACTGGTGATTGGTGTCGGGATTGGCGAGAACTTTATCAGCTCGGATCAGCTGGCGTTGTTGCCAATCACCAACCGCTTTATTTATCTGGAAGAAGGCGATATTGCCCGTTTAACCCGTGAAACCATCGAAGTTTTTGTTGATGGTCAGCTGGTGAACCGTCCGGTGAAAGAGCTGGATGCGACGGTCAGCAATGCCTCTAAAGGTGAATACAAGCACTACATGCTCAAAGAGATTTATGAGCAGCCAGAAGCCATTCAGCAAACCATCTCTCAGGCCTTAAATGGCAATGCGCTGCGTGAAGACTTTCTGGCCCAGGCCGAGCAGGACTTCGCCAACATCCAGCAAGTGCAGATTATTGCCTGCGGTACCAGCTACCATGCCGGCATGATTGCCAAGTACTGGTTTGAACAGCTGATTGATGTACCATGTCAGGTCGAAATTGCCAGCGAGTACCGCTATCGCGCACCGGTAATTGTTAACAACACCCTGTATATCTGTATTTCCCAATCGGGTGAAACCGCCGATACCTTGGCTGCACTACGCGATACCCAAAAACGTGCTGCAGCCAAAGCGCTAAACATCTGCACCATGGCAATTTGTAACGTAGCCACCTCATCAATGGTACGCGAAACCCATCACAGCCTGTTAACTTTGGCTGGACCGGAAATTGGCGTGGCATCAACCAAAGCCTTTACCACGCAACTGGCTGCGCTGATGCTGCTGATTCTGAAAATTGGTCAGGTCAAACAGAGCATTGCAGACAGGACGGTTACCGAGATTATCGCGGAATTGTGGCATACGCCAAAAGTGATTCTGGATACCCTGCAACATAACCCGGCGATTCTGCACTTATCCGAGCTGTTTGTGGAAAAGAACCACTGCCTGTTCCTCGGCCGTGGCACCCAGTTCCCGATTGCGCTTGAAGGTGCCCTGAAGCTGAAGGAAATTTCCTATATTCATGCCGAAGGTTATGCCGCCGGTGAACTGAAACATGGTCCGCTAGCCCTGGTCGACAATGAAATGCCGGTGGTGATTCTGGCACCAAAAGATGACATGCTGGATAAACTGAAATCCAACATGGAAGAAGTACAGGCCCGTGGTGGCGAGCTGTTTGTCTTTGCTGATGAGCACAGTGGCGTTAAAACCAAAGAGCGTCAGCATGTGGTACATATTCCATCAATCAGTGCGGTGCTGGCGCCAATTGTTTACAGTATTCCGGTCCAGCTGCTGTCCTATCATGTCGCGGTACTGCGCGGTACCGATGTGGATCAGCCACGTAACCTGGCCAAATCGGTGACGGTAGAATAAGCACAACAGAAAAAGGCTGGTTCACCGGCCTTTTTTCTTCTGCATGGAGAAAAATAATGACCCAACTGACTTGCTTTAAAGCTTACGATATTCGCGGCAAACTGGGCAGCGAACTGAATGAAGAGATTGCCTATAAAATTGGCCGTGCCTATGGCCAGATTTACCAGCCAAAAACTGTGGCGATTGGCTGCGATATCCGTTTAAGCAGTGAAGATTTAAAACAGGCCACCATCAAAGGCCTGAATGATGCAGGCGTCAATGTCCTTGATCTGGGCATGACCGGTACTGAAGAAGTCTATTTTGCCGCCTTCCATCTGGATGTCCAGGGCGGGATTGAAATCACTGCCAGTCACAACCCAATGGACTATAACGGCATGAAACTGGTGCGCGAGAATGCCCGTCCCATCAGTGCCGATACTGGCTTAAAAGAAATTCAGGCTTTAGCAGAAGCCGCTACATTTACCGAAGTCGCAGTTAAAGGAACCACCCAGTCCTACAATATTTTACCGGAATTTGTAGATCATCTGATGACCTATATTGATCCAGCCAAGATTCGCCCGATGAAGCTGGTGGTGAATGCCGGCAATGGTGCTGCTGGTCATGTGATTGATGCAATTGAAGACAAATTCAAGGCCCTGAATGTTCCGGTGGAGTTTGTCAAAATTCACCATGAAGCCGATGGCACGTTCCCGAATGGGATTCCGAACCCGATTCTGGTAGAAAACCGCGACAGCACCCGCGAGGCGGTACTGGCGCATGGCGCAGATCTGGGCATTGCCTGGGATGGCGACTTTGACCGCTGCTTCCTGTTTGATGAAAAAGGCCAGTTTATTGAAGGTTATTACATCGTGGGTCTGTTAGCACAGGCTTTCTTGTTGAAACAGTCCGGTGAAAAAATTGTGCATGATCCGCGACTGGTCTGGAACACCTTTGATGTGGTGGAACAGTATCAGGGCGAAGCAATCCAGTCCAAATCTGGGCATGCCTTTATTAAAGATGTGATGCGTGAGCACAACGCGGTTTATGGCGGAGAAATGAGTGCCCACCACTATTTCCGTGACTTTGCCTATTGTGATAGCGGCATGATTCCATGGCTACTGGCGATTGCGGTGCTGTCTGAAACCGGTCAATCCTTATCGAGTCTGGTTGAAGAGATGATTGCCAAGTTCCCATGCTCAGGTGAAATTAATTTTAAAGTGGCCGATACCCAAGCCACTATTCAAAAGATCTTTAAACACTATGCCGATCAGAACCCGGCCATTGACCAGACCGATGGTGTAAGTCTGGATTTTGGTGCCTGGCGTTTTAATGTACGGGCTTCCAATACCGAGCCATTATTACGTTTAAATATTGAAAGCCGCCGTGACCAGCAACCCAAACCAATGCAAGACTATGTCGATGAATTGACCCGTTTGATTCAGGCTTAATATAAAAAATGGAGCTCAACGCTCCATTTTTTATTGTACTGAGATGAAGATGTGACTAACGATAGCCATTTGGATTCTGTTTTTGCCAGTTCCAGCTATCGGCCAGCATATCTTCCAGACCATACTGCGGTTGCCAGCCTAGCTCGGCAATAGCACGCCGATTGTCTGCAAAAGAGGTTGCCACATCGCCCGCCCGGCGTGGCGCCAGTTCAAATGGAATCTGTACCCCATTGACCTGTTCAAAGGTATTTTTCACCTGCAACACGGAAATCCCGTTTCCGGTTCCAATATTCCAGGCACGACAGCCCTGGGCATTTAAACGGTTATTCAGTGCGCATAAGTGTGCATTGGCCAGGTCCACCACATGGATATAATCGCGGACGCCTGTGCCATCGACGGTATCGTAATCGCTACCAAAGATTGAAAGCTTTTCACGACGACCGACAGCCACCTGGGTCACATAAGGCATCAGGTTATTTGGAATGCCTTGCGGATCTTCACCAATCTGGCCACTTTTATGCGCACCAACCGGATTAAAATAACGTAATAAGGCAATTGACCAGCGCTCATCAGCAACTGCCAGTTTTTCCAATAACTGTTCAATAATCAGTTTGGTATAGCCATAATTGTTACTTGGCATCCCGGTGGGCATTTCTTCATTTAAAGGAGAGGTATTGGCTTCATCATACACTGTTGCAGACGAGCTAAAGACCAGTTTAAACACCCCTGCGCGTTGCATCGCCTGGGCCAGACTGATAGAACCCGCAATATTATGCTCAAAATAAGCCAGTGGAATTTGCTGACTTTCCCCCACCGCTTTAAGACCGGCAAAATGAATCACCGCATCAATCTTGTGCTGCTGGAACAGCTGATCCAGACCGGCACCATCCCGAATATCCCCTTCAATAAAATGGAGACTTTTCTGGGTCAGTGCTTGTACCCGTTGTAATGATTCTGCCGAACTGTTCGATAAGTTATCCAGCACCACCACCTGATGCCCGACATTGAGCAGCTCCAGACAGGTATGCGAACCAATATAACCGGCGCCACCGGTGACTAGAATATTAGCCATCTGATTTTCCTAATAAAATGTGTAATAAACCCTGTGTCGAAGCATCCAGTGCCGATACATCCTGCTGCTGGCCATTTAAAATTGGCAACAGCTGATTGGCAATTTCCTTGCCCTTTTCTACGCCCCACTGATCAAAGGGGTTAATATTCCAGATTACCGACTGGACAAACACCTTATGCTCATACAAGGCAATCAGCATGCCCAAGCTATATGGATTCAACTCCTGAATCAGGAAGGTTGAACTCGGCTGATTACCGGCATATTGCTTATAAGCCGGCAAACTGGCCAGCTCGGCCTGATCTAGCGCCTGATTGCCAAAAGCCAGTAAGCGTGATTGCGCCAGACAGTTAGACAGGGCCAGATGGTGCTGTTCGACCAGCGCCTCTGCACTTTCGGCATAGGTAAACTGGTTGGCATTGTAGCGTTTGACCGGGGCAATAAAATCACAGCTGACCGCCTGTGTGCCCTGATGTAGCAGCTGATAAAACGCATGCTGGGCATTCGGTCCCACTTCACCCCAGACAATTGGACAGGTATCCAGTTCAACCGCGTCGCCACTGCGCTGAATCGATTTACCATTTGATTCCATTTCCAGCTGCTGCAGATAAGAGGCAAAATATTTTAAGCGGCCATCATAGGGCAAAACCGCATGGGTCTGAATATCCAGAAAATTATTGTTCCAGATGCCCAATAAGCCCATCAACACCGGAATATTCTGTGCAAATGGTACGGTCTGAAAATGCTGATCCACCGCATAGGCCCCGGCCAGAAAGGCTTTAAAACCTTCCACCCCGATAATCAGCGCAATTGGCAAGCCGATACAGGACCAGAGTGAATAACGGCCACCGACCCAATCCCACAGCAGGAACTGGTTTTCTGGCGCAATGCCCCATGCGGTCATTTTATCGGGCTTGGTCGATACCCCAACAAAATGATGCTGTAATACACGTGCCTGTTTACCCAAGGCTTTTTCCAGCCATAAACGGACGGTTTGTGCATTGGACAAGGTATCAATGGTGCCAAAAGATTTAGAGGAAATAATAAATAGCGTGGTTTCCGGACGCAGCTTATGCAGCAGATCCGAGAGCTGGCTGCCATCCATGGTCGAAACGAAATGCACGCTCAGTGGCTTGGCACTTGGATGTTTAAAATCGGACAGCGCCTGAGTGGCCATCAAAGGGCCCAAGTCTGAACCACCAACGCCGATATTGACCACATCCTGAATTACTTCACCGGTGGCACCGCGGCATTGTCCGGCATGAATTTTTTCTACCAGCTGATACATTCGCTGTAGCTGGGTCTGCACCTGCTCAGCCAGTTCCGGATGAGTACTGTCCTGTTCTGGCAAACGCAGCGCCCAATGCATGGCTGCACGCTGTTCGGTATAGTTAATCGTATCGGTGGAAAACAGGGTGTTGATCCAGCCCGATAAGTCATGTGCCTCAGCAAAGCGAATCAGCTGCGCCAGTACTTCGGCATCGATCCGCTGCTTGCTATAATCGAAAACCAGCGATTTTAAACGTACGGAGAAGTGCTCGAAACGCTGCGCATCCTGGGCAAATAAATCGGTTAAATGACGCTGTTCAAACTGATTTTTTAAAGTCTGTAACTGTAATAACAGTGAATCACGCGTATGTAGCGCTGCTGAATTGCTCATTAGCGTCCTACTCCCATATAGGCAAAGCCTTGCGCTTTGACAAATTGCGGATCATAGATATTACGTCCATCTAAAATTAGTGGATGCTGCATACTGTTGAGCAGGGTTTTATAGTCCGGACTCCAGTAATGTTTCCAGGCGGTTAACAGACACAGTGCATGGCTGTCTTTGACGGCTTCATACTGGTCCTGACACAAAATCAGGTCATCGCGTTCGCCATACAATGCCTGAATTTCTGGCAAGGCCTGCGGATCGTGTAATTTAACCGTGAGCCCTTGTGCCCAGAGTGCCTTGAGCATGGCGTGAATGGGTGAATGGTGCACGCGTGAGGTATTTTCCTTAAACGCGGCGCCCCAGATGGCAATGGTTTTGCCTTTTAAATTGCCCTGATAATAGTTCCACAGTTTGCGAAACAGCAGCTCTTTTTGCTGCTCGTTAATTTCCCAGACCTGGGCCAAAAGCTGGCTTTTCACCCCGGTAGTTGACACGGTATTGGCCAGGGTCAGGACATCATGTGAGAAATTTTCTCCACCAAAACCGGCACCCGGGTACATATAGGACGCGCCAATCCGGCTATCGGCGGCCATGCCCTGACGCACATGTTCAATATCAATGCCGAGTTTTTCTGCCACCACAGCCAAGTCATTGATATAACTGATCCGGGTTGCCAGCATGCCGGAAATGCTCAGCTTGGTAAATTCCGCATCCAGCACCGGCATAAACAGGTATTGCTGCTTGCGCGGGAATAAAGGACGTAAAAACTCCTGCACTTTGCTCTGCACCTGTGGGTTCATACAGCCCACGGTCAGCTGTTCCGCCTGGGTAATACTGGCCAGTGCATTGCCTTCCTGGCTCATATCCGGCAAATACACCCAGTCATCTTCAGGTAGTAGCTGTTTCAGACGTGCCGTACCCTGCAGACCGAGGGTCGAGGCATTGATCATCAGTTTCGGATGAATGATCGGACGCTGCTGGAGCTGCTGCAACAGTTCAATCAGCAGCGGTTCTTCTGCCGGATTCAGGCTAAACAGATAGACATCCATCTGTAAGCTCAGCTCTTTCAGACTACAGTAATGCAAGAAACCTTGGGCATGTTGCTGCTGCAGCAGGCGATTGACCGCCTCATCCTGAAAATCAGGCGCTTCCGGGCTATCTTGCTGGAAAATGTCACACCAATAGACCTTGTGCCCACATTCTGCCAATAGCGCCGCCATCACCCCGGCATAAAGCGTTCGACCAAAAACTGCAACCTTCATGCTGACCTCTGCCCTGTATTAGTCTTTAAGCTCTTGAATCAACTGTTTAAATGCTGCACCTAAACTTGGATGATCCACCCCGTAATGCAAGACTGCCTTTAAGTAACCCAGTTTGCTGCCACAATCAAAGGTCTGGCCTTTCATCCGGTAGGCTTCGACGGTTTCTAGCTGCTGTAATGCGGCAATGGCATCAGTCAGCTGGATTTCATTCCCGGCCCCTTTCGGTGTGGTGGCCAATAGCTGCATAATTTTGGCCGGCAATACATAACGCCCGATCACGGAAAGATTAGACGGTGCTGTACCGACCGCCGGTTTCTCGACAATCCCCTGCATTGCCGCACTCTGACCCTCGGCAGGGGCAGCGGCAACATCCACAATGCCATATTGATCGACCAGATGCTCCGGCACGGCCTCAACCATAATCTGCGCCGCCTGTGTGGCATTAAAACGTTCAATCATTAAGGCTAGATCATTTTTTTCTGCCTGGTCTTTGACCAATACATCTGGCAGTAACACGGCAAAAGCGTCATCGCCGACAATGTCTTTGGCACACAACACTGCATGACCCAGGCCCAGCGGCTGTGGCTGACGCACACTGACCACGCTGACTTGTGGTGGTAAAATTTCGGTAATTTCTTTAAGCAGATCCAATTTCTTCTTAGATTCTAGAGTCATTTCTAACTCAAAATTACGATCAAAATAATTTTCAATCGAAGCTTTGGAAGAATGCGTCACTAAGATAATTTGTTTAATACCTGCAGCAACTGCTTCACGCACCACATATTCAATTGCAGGGCGATCCACAACAGTGACCATTTCTTTAGGAATAGACTTACTTGCAGGTAAAAAGCGTGTGCCTAAGCCTGCGACGGGGAGAATGGCTTTTTTGATCATAATTCATACAAATCAATGGAATTTGAATTAAGATGATTTTACTTCATCATCGTTTTCTTTTGGTTCATTTCCCTCGAATAAAGAAGGACCTACATGCCCCGGTGCATTAATACCTTCGCGCTTGAGCATGACTTTCACTGTTTTAAGCATGATTTTAAAATCAACAAAAATATTATGATTATCTACATACCAAACATCACATTTAAAACGTTCTTCGTAATCAAGTTCGTTACGGCCGCTAATCTGCGCAAGTCCCGTCATGCCAGGTCTAACCTCTAAACGGCGAGCCTGTTCTGGCGAATAAAGTTCCAAGAATTCTTTTAACATAGGTCTAGGGCCGACGATGCTCATATCGCCTTTTAACACATTAATGAGCTGCGGCATTTCATCAAGACTCGTTGAACGCAATTTTTGCCCAAATGGTGTAATCCGCATTTCATCAGGCAAAGGATTACCATCACGGTCAACAGCGTCTTTCATTGAGCGAAACTTTATCATTTTAAAAAGTTTTGCATTTTTACCAGGTCGCTCTTGATAAAAGAAAATTGGCGAACCAAGATTTTTTCTTACTTTGTAGGCCACTATAACAAATATTGGAGAGAGAATAATTAATGCTATTAAAGCAATTAATATATCTACTAAGCGTTTCATCGCCTTTCCTCTTTAATTTAAAATTTAACAAGAACACTGACTAGTTACAGCCGCATTTCCGCAATCATATGATTGTTAACTTTATTTACATCATATTTCTCAATAGCTAGTTTTCTAGAAAACTGCCCCATTGATACTATAGCATTTGGAGATAAAATAATTTTTTCCATAGCTTCATACAATTCATCTACTGATTGAACCGTTACTTTAAATCCATTCTTTCCATCATATACAGTTTCTTTACATCCTGGCGCATTGGTAGTAATGATAGCTCTCCCCATAGCCATAGCTTCCAATGTTGATCTAGGCACACCCTCACGATAGGAAGGTAAAACAAAAATATTACTTTCAGCTAATGCTGGACGAACATCAGATATTTTTCCCCAATATTTAATAACACCTGAATCAATCCAATCATTCAATTCGGCTTGTGAAAGACTTGCAGGATTATCATCTAATCCTCCTACAAGATTAAATATAACTTCAGGATATTTATTTTTTAGAGCTTTAGCTGCGTAAAAGTATTCAAATACCCCCTTGTCTTTCAATAATCGTGCAACCATTACAAAATATGGCAAAACCTGTTTTTGACTTTCATCAAATAACAAAGGGACTTGCTTAAATTTTTCTAAATTAACACCAGAACCATTTACAGTCACAGTATCTGTTTTATTATTAAGAATATTTAAATCCAAAAGTAACTGACGATCATCATCATTCTGAAAAAATACTTTCTCTGAACAGTTTATTGCTTTCTTATATAAAAAATAAACCAGTTTCTTAACAAAACCTAATTGACTGCTTTCGTTTGTTGATTGAAAAGCAAAACCTAATCCACTAATTAAAGTGAAAATTTTAGGGATTTTCAAAAAAGATGCAACTAGAGTACCATAAATAATTGGTTTAATCGTATAGCTCAAAATAGCATTTGGCTGTATTTTTCTCAGAGCAGAGTATATAGATAAAATGGTTTTCAAATCCTCTATAGGATTGGTACCTGAACGAGCTAATGATATTTCATGAAGATTAAAACCAATAGATTTTAATAAAGAAGCTTCTTTTTCAAACTCATTTAAATTTGGAGCCAAGACATGAATTTGATATCCTTTCTTCTGTATATCTAACAACAAATCTTTACGTAAGTTTAGAACTGACGTCAAATTATTAGAAATAATCGAAAATTTCATTTTTTACTACCATTTTTTATCTGATAAAGAATAAGTGCTGAAATATAAATTGGAAAATATGAAAACCAGCGAAGCCTAATAGCTGTTCCAAAATTATCATTAGAAATCAACCAAATTGAAGTATAGAAAATAAAAAATATAAAACAAAAATTCAAAAATTCATTTGCGATCGACCTGTTTTTTATAATATATATCAAACATATAATAAAAGGAACGGACTCTAAAAAAAATAAGATAAAGGAAGATACATTAATAAAATAAAAGCCAAAAAGTTGAATAAAAGAACTATGTAAAAAGTTTAAGAAAAACATTGATTTATTAGAGAAATCAATTTTCAAGTTTGTATTGGCATCATTTTCTACAAACCAATTACGATATTCAATTAAGGGATCAAATAACCCCAAGTAGTTAAAAATAAATAAAAGAACTAAATATACAAATAACTTAGTATAAAAAAGACTTTTATATATTTTTACATACATGGAAGCAAAATAAGCTAACAGAAAAGAAAAACCGAGATAATCCCTAAACCAGAATAACCACAATCCAAAAAACAAAACTGGTATTAAATTTATATTTAATTGACAATTATTTTTTTTCACCAAATACAATGATATAAAAAAAACAAAAAGCATAACCACATCACGAAAAATATCAAATGAGTGATATAATATGCTTGGAAAAAAAAATAGTAAAAAAATTGATAAAAAATAATAAAGATGATTTTTTATAAAATTATACTCAAAAACTATTTTTGTATAAACAATAGGTAAAATAATAGTGTTAATAAACAAAATACAATAAATAATAATCTCCCTATTATAAATCCCCAAACTATTTAGCTCTTTTAAAAACCAGAACCAAAAATTTGTAGCAACCCTATCATATAAATAACCTGTCGCATACAAATGATAAGTTTCAGCATCTCCATTTTTTAAAAAGATGCCTTGGCCAAAATTAAAATAGATAACTAAATATATTAAAAAAAATTTCAAAAAAATTAATGAAAATATGAACGTAAAATTTTTATAAGTAAAAAATTTATTCATATGCTTTACTCACTTTTCTTTCACCCAAGACCATAAAAATAAAATTTGAGCACAAAATATATAAACAACCAAGAACTACATAATTATTTAAATTAAACATATAAACATATAAACATATAAACACTGCACTAAATACGATAGATAAAATCATAAAAAAATTCAAATTAACATTTCGTACAACACTTATAGTTATAAAAACACCTCTTATCAAAAAGGAAGCTAAAACTAAGATAAAAAATATAAAAAGTAAAAAGTAATCTTCATCAAACCAAACTAGAATAAATCCAGAAAAAAATAAAGAAAACCCAGGGAATATTAATTTATTTCTAAGATCCAAGTCAATCTTTTGATTAATTTTCTCACAATACACACTTAATGGATGTTGTAATACATTTACAAAATTACTAGAAAATAAATGCAATATTGTATAAATACCTAAACTCTTATTATCCCCAAAATACATAATTAAATATCTTGGAACTATACTATTTAAACTTACGACCGTATTCAATACACCATATTTAAAGTTAGATATAATATATTTTCTTACTAGACACAGATTATATTTTTCACGAATTAAAAAAAATTCATATAAAAATATTGGCAATTGAGATATCAAATAGACAACCAAAGCTAATTCTAAATCAATTGAAAAATTACTTAAGAAGAAAATTAATGCTACAAACCAAAACATAAATATTCTAATAAAATTCTGCTTTAAAACGTATGAAAAATTTTTTTTACTCGAGAAAAAACCAATTGAAAGTTCAAACCTAAGATCTAAATACTTAATAAATATAAAAATTAAAAAAACTCTCTGATCAAATATCTCTAAAAAATAATTTATTAAAATTAAAAATAAACAACCAAATAAGTAAGTGATAACAGTTGATGGCAAGATTTCTTGAAGAAAAAATTTTTTATTATCATTACAAGCAATGTTTATTAACTCAAGATATTTATATAAACTAAATGTAACTAACGGTGCAACAACAGCTGTTAACGCTGAGTATTCACCAATTAATTCAAAGCCATTTAGCAAATATAAATATATAAATACTGAAATTACTGCACTAATTGACAGTAATTTAGTACTTACTAACTTAAAAATATTTAGCAAACTTCAAACCTTTTTTATTAGCTTTGCTGGAATTCCGCCATAAATACCATTTGAAGTAAGCTGCTTTGATACGACCGCTCCAGCAGCGATTATAGATCGCTGAGGTATTGTGGAACCGGATAGGATCCTAACACCACATCCTATCCAAACATCGTCCTCAATGACTGTTTTCTTTTTGTCTAATGGATTATATTTTATAGCGATTAATTCATTACCCCATGTATGATTTGTTGAAACAATACTAGTATTGTGAGCTATCGCAACAAAATTTCCAATCTCTATCCCACCTAAACAAATAAGTGTACATTGATGATGAATACTAACATTATCACCTAATGACAATTCTTCAGGATTTTCAACATATACTCTAGAACCCCAAAAAACCATCTTTCCACATTTTTTTAACCTACCTGCAATCAAAATGTATCGGAGAATAGCACCTACATTTCCCTCAAAGACATCTAAGACTCGCCAAATAAACTTAAAAATAAAATATGGTAAATATGAAAATACTTTCGATAACAAATAAAGAAGTTTCCACATAATTTTATCACTTATTTTGAAATAATATACCAACGCATGGCCAATTGAATGCCTTCGGCAATTTTAAACTCAGGCGCATAACCCAAATGTTGCTGAATTTTGGCAATACTCGCTTGTGAATGACGGACATCACCAGCACGGAAATCACGGTATACCGGATCACGCTCAAACTGCACATCATTTTCCGCAAGTGCTACTTGAATCGCGCGGTATAATTCATTCAATGTCGTACGGTCACCGACTGCTACGTTATAGACTTGATTCTTCGCTTCATCTGATGCTGTTGCCGCCAAAATATTGGCTTGCACAGTATTATTGATAAAGCAGAAGTCACGACTAGTTTCACCATCACCATTAATAAATACATCATCACCCGCAATCATGGCTGCTGTCCACTTTGGAATCACTGCCGCATAGGCACCATTTGGATCTTGGCGTTGACCAAACACGTTAAAGTAACGTAAACCAATTGCTTTAAAGCCATATGCGCGTGCAAAAACATCAGCATATAATTCATTGACATACTTAGTCACCGCATAAGGTGACAGTGGATTACCAATGTTCTCTTCCACTTTTGGTAATGCAGGATGATCACCATAGGTTGAGCTACTGGCGGCATAAGTAAAGCTAGATACATTTGCATCACGGGCTGCCACCAACATATTTAAAAAGCCTGTAATATTAGCCGCATTGGTGGTAATCGGGTCAGCAATAGAACGTGGTACAGAACCTAAAGCAGCTTGGTGTAATACATAGTCCACACCAGTACAGGCTTTTTGACAATCTTCTAAATTACAAATATCACCTTCAATAAACCTAAATTTTTCCCACTGCTCAGCAGATACCAAGCTTTGGACTTCATCTAAATTATGTTGATGACCTGTAGCAAAGTTATCTAGCCCTACTACAGTCTGGTCTAATTTTAATAAGGTTTCTAAAAGGTTAGAGCCAATAAAACCTGCTACACCTGTTACTAACCAGGTTTTAGGATTTTGTTTTAATTGCTCACATACGGTCTGATATTGGCTCATTCTTATACGGGTCCCTAAAAATTATAAACGGATGTCAGATTCAGATTGTTCTAATACATATTTTAAGTCATATAAAATATGTTCCGGCTTGGCTAAAGCACGAATATCTGTAGCCCCCATTGCTTTAAACTGCTCATGCGCAACCGCTAAAATAACGGCATCATACCGGCCTTGTTCTAAGCTTGTAATTGGGGTAATACCGTATTCATGTTGTGCTTCTTGAGTATCGACCCAAGGGTCATAAACATCTGCCTGAATATTATATTCTTGTAGCTCATTCACAATATCAATAATCTTAGTATTACGAATATCTGGGCAATTCTCTTTAAAACTCAAGCCCAACACTAAAACCCTAGCACCTTCTACCTGAATCTTTTTCTTAATCATTGCTTTTACCAGCTGGGTGACTACATAAGCTCCCATGCCATCATTGAGACGACGGCCGGCTAAAATAATTTCAGGATGATAACCAATCGACTGCGCTTTATGGGTTAAATAATACGGGTCTACCCCAATACAGTGACCACCGACCAAACCAGGACGAAATGGCAAAAAGTTCCACTTTGTACCTGCGGCTTTCAGAACCGCTTCAGTATCAATTCCCATTTTATTAAAGATCACAGCCAGCTCATTAATGAGTGCGATGTTGACATCACGTTGGGTATTTTCAATGACTTTTGCTGCTTCAGCGACTTTAATACTGGTTGCTTTATGGGTGCCGGCTTCAATAATCAGGTTATAGACCTGATCAACAAAGTCTGCGACTTCTGGAGTAGATCCTGAGGTAATTTTTAAAATATTGGTAACACGGTGCAACTTGTCCCCCGGATTAATCCGTTCCGGACTATAACCGGCAAAGAAGTCTTGATTAAACTTCAAACCTGAAACCTTTTCTAATACCGGAATACAGTCTTCTTCAGTTGCGCCTGGGTATACAGTAGATTCATACACCACGACATCGCCTTTTTTTAACACCTGACCAATACTGGTCGAAGCCTTAATGAGTGGGGTTAAATCGGGTTGTTTATAGTCATCAATTGGCGTAGGCACCGTCACAATAAAAAAGTTGCAGCTTTTTAAATCATCCAAATTGGCTGAATAGGAAAGCTGATTCGCCTGTTGCAGCTCTTCTGGTGATACTTCTAGAGTATGGTCTTGACCACTTTGTAATTCTTCAATCCGTTTTTGATGAATATCGAAACCAATTACTGGAACCTTTTTTCCAAATTCCACGGCAAGTGGCAAACCAACATAGCCTAAACCAATTACGGCAATTTTCAGGTCAGAGAGCTTTAGCATTTTAACGCCTTATTTATATACTATACTTATGAAGAGCAAATCTTTCGGCAGGAATATTAGCAGAAAATCATGAATGTTCTGTTATGATTTTTAGCCAAAAAATCTAAAATGTTTCCTTTTGTGTCAGTTTTTTGCAAATCATCTTTCTATAATTTTGCGTTGCCTCACAATTTAGATACTTTTTGCCTCAATTTTCAGGTCATGCTTGCGTATACTTTCGCAATCTACTTACAATTTGTTATATACCCTTAAAATAACTTCGGTAAACTATTTTTTATTTTTTATGATTTTAGAAAAATCGAGAGCGGGAATACGTGTGAGACAATTTAAATCTATAATTCTACTGTCTTTTTTGGTGACAGCAAGCGGGTGTGCGGTTACCTCCGGCTTACAGACCTATGACTTACCTGCTGAGGGTGTCTATCGAACAGACTTGGGGACTTCGGTGAATGTGGTCCGACTTACTCAAGATACTGTACTCGGTTTGCAACCGGCCGTACAAAATATTCAGCAAGCTTATGCTCACCTGTTTACCCAGTCACATCGCAACTATAACCTTAGTCCAGGCGACATTCTGTCGATCTATTTATGGGCTTACCCAGAAATTACCCCACCTACCAATACTATTAGTAATGAACAGGCCATTCAGGCCAATGGCTATCAAATTGACCAAAGTGGCTATATTCAATTCCCGATTATTGGTCGCTATAAAGCTGCCGGTAAATCTTTAAGTCAGGTAAACCGTGAGCTGCGCAGTCAGTTATCGCGTTATTTAAAAACGCCTGATGTAGTAGCACGGGTTCTGTCTTATCAGGGACAACGTTACTCGGTACAGGGCAATGTAATGAAAGGCGGCCAGTTCTATTTAAGTGATCAGCCGACCAGTGTCTATACCGCTTTAGGTCTGGCGGGTGGTGTCAATGCCCAGCAAGGCAATAATGCCTCTATTACCTTGGTACGTCAGGGGCAAACCTATCATTTAAACAGTATTGAGCTGGAACAAGCCGGTTTTTCTTTACATAATCTGCTCATTCAACCCAATGACACCCTCTATGTAAACAGCCGCGAAAACCAGAAAATCTATGTCATGGGTGAGTCGGGTAAAAATCAGTCTTTACCGCTTCGAGATCAGGGCATGAGCCTGAGTGATGTCCTCGGTGAAAGTCTGGGCTTAAATCCATTGTCGGCCAGCCGTAGTAAAATTTATGTGTTACGCAGTCAGCCAAGTGGTGCGCAAACCGAAGTCTATCATCTGGACTTAACCAGCATTGCCGACTTTGGTCTGGCTAATCAGTTTAAAATGCGCAGTAATGATATTGTCTATGTCGATGCATCGGGCCTTGCGCGCTGGCAACGTGTCGTGAATCAGCTTATTCCTTTCTCTAGTGTCGTTTATCAACTAGATAATTTGGGTAAATAATGAAAATTAACAATATTCTGGTGGTCTGTATTGGCAATATTTGCCGTAGCCCGATGGCGGAATACTTTTTAAAACAGGAATTTCCGCATTTACAAATTGAATCTGCCGGTATTTCCGGGCTGGTCGGTCATGCAGCCGATGACAAAGCCAGCCTGTGCATGCAGCGTTTAGGGATTGATATGAGCCCGCATGTGGCCCGCAAGCTGAATGCCGAGCTGGTCAAGAAAGCCGACCTGATTTTAGTCATGAGTCAGAATCAGCAAAAACATGTGGAACAGACCTGGCCCTTTGCCAAAGGTAAAACCTTTAGACTCGGCCACTGGCAAAGTAAAAATGTGGCCGATCCTTACCAGCATGATCAGGCAGTATTTGATAACACCTGCCAGCTCATTCAGGCCTGCATTGCAGACTGGAAAAAATATATTTAACTTTCGAACAAAAGACTATGAGCCAAAATACCAATACAGAAGATACCATTGACCTGAAGGAATTGTTTTTCTCCTTAATTGCCCAGTGGAAACTGATTGCTCTCTGTGTCATTTTAAGTTTGGTCTGTGCCTTACTTTATTTAAGAACCACACCAGACACCTATCAGGTCGATGCACTGGTTCAGGTCGAAGAAAATAAAGGGGCATCTGCCGCCTTATTGGGCGATTTGTCCGATATGATTGAGCAGAAATCACCGGCTCAGGCCGAAATTGAGATTCTGAAATCGCGTCTGGTACTCGGTACCGTTATTGATCGCCTGAATTTAAATATTCACATTCATGGTACAGAAGACAGTTTCTGGAGCCGCTTACTGAATAAGCATGAATATGACAGTGAATATTCAGGCAAATCCGTGCTGTTTAAAGACAACCAGAAAAGCTTTGATATTCGCCAGTTCGATATTCCGCGATACTTTCAAGATAAAAACTTAATCCTCAAATTTTCACAAGGCAAATACAGCCTGACGGATGAAGAAACCGAACAAGTAGTTTTTTCAGCGCCTTTAAACCAAGTCAGTCAATTACAGTCTGAATATGGCCTATGGAAAGTCGGTATTTATAGTCAGGACAGCTTTGATAGCACTTATCTGATCCAGAAGCAAAGCCTGCCTGCCGCGGTTCGCAGCTTGCTCGCGGACTATTCGGTGGCCGAAAAAGGCAAACTGACCGGTGTGCTGGGCCTCAACTACCAGGGTACCGACAAGCAGCATATTACCCAGGTGCTCAATGCCATTTTAGCGGCCTATAGTCAACAGAATATTGAACGTCGCTCGGCTGAAACCGCACAAACCTTAAAGTTCCTGGAAGATCAGCTGCCTGAACTCAAACAGCAACTCGATGTCGCTGAACGTGAATTTAACCGTTTCCGCCAGCAGTACAATACGGTCGATGTCACCAAGGAATCAGAGCTGTATCTGACCCAAAGCGTGACCCTGGAAACCCAAAAGGCCGAGCTGGAACAAAAAGTGGCTGAGGCATCGGCCAAATATACGGCCGAACACCCAATCATGCAGCAAATGAATGCGCAATTATCGGCCATTAATAAAAAGATTAATGAGCTAGATGGAACTTTAAGACGCTTACCAGAATTGCAACGTCAGTACCTGCAACTGTTCCGCGAAGTAGAAGTGAAACAACAGCTGTATACCGGCCTGCTTAATTCTTATCAGCAGTTACGTATTGCCAAAGCCGGTGAAATTGGTAATGTACGTATTGTCGATACCGCGGTGGAACCGATTGAACCGATTAAGCCAAAGAAATTACAGATTCTCATTTTATCAATTTTCCTCGGTGGTTTCCTCGGCACACTGCTGGCCTTATTACGGAATATGCTGCGTAGTGGCGTTAAAGATTCTACCCAAATTGAAAATGAGCTGGACTTGCCGGTGTATGCCACTGTGCCGCGTTCGCCTGTACAGGAAAGCCGGATTAAACTGCTGAAGAAGAAAAAGAATATTCCTATTCTTGCGGTTAAAAATAGTGATGATATTGCCATTGAAAGCCTACGCAGTATGCGTACTGCCATTCATTTTGCCTTAAGCAGTGCCAAGAACAATATTATTATGGTTTCTGGCCCAGCACCGGAAGTCGGCAAGTCCTTTATTTCAACCAACCTGGCCACCATTCTGGCGCAAAGCCAGAAACGGGTACTGATTATTGATGCTGACTTGCGCCGCGGTTATTTGCATAAATATTTTAATCAGCAAGCTCAACCGGGTCTGGCAGACTACTTAAATGGTCAAACCGAATTAAGCCAGGTCATTAAAGCTACGGAAGTATCCGGTCTAGATGTAATTGCCCGTGGCAAGAGTCCGGCCAACCCGTCTGAACTGCTCAGCACCACACAATTTGCGACGATGCTGAATCAGCTGTCAGGACAATATGATCATATCCTGATTGATACTCCACCAATTCTGGCCGTCACAGACGGGATTATTATTTCCCAGCATGCCGGGGTGAATCTGGTGATTGCACGCTATGCCAAGACACAAATGAAAGAGCTTGAATTGACCATCAACCGTTTTGAACAGGTGGGTGTGAAAGTCAATGGTATTATCCTGAATGATATTCAGCGCTCTAGTGCAGGCTATGGTTATGGCTATAACTATTCCTATGCCTATAAAGCCAATAAGGATAATGACTAATTTTACAGTGACCGATTGCTTTAAAAATCTCGCTACGGCGGGATTTTTAATCTTCCCAGATTACAACTCTACTCAACAGTTTGCATTGAAAAAATAAACTCGTCCGCCTATGGTGTGGAGAGCAAAAAACTCCTGAGAATCAAAAATGCGTCTATCAAAAATATTGCTTGCAACCCTTGCCCTCAGCTCATCCCTGACCTTTGCCCAAGGGATTGTGCTGAATGACCAGAACCTGCGTACAGACCTGAATTGGTTGAATCAGCAAGGGGTCATTCAGATCAGTACTTCCACCTGGCCCATGAGTGGTGATGAAATTCAGCGTGCCCTGTCTCAGGCAAAAATCAGCACCCCTGTCCAGCAAAAAGTAGTGGATGCAGTCCTCACTCATTTAAATGCCGATAATCAGCTTCTGAAAGCTGCGCTGTTTGCAGAAACTGATCATAAGTATCTGCCTCAAGCCTTTGGTGATCAGGAAAAATCACAATATCAGGCTGGTCTGGAACTGAATGCTGGCGGTAGCCAATGGGATGCCCGATTACGGGTCAATGCTGAAAAAGACCCACAGATTGATCATGATCAGGATGTGAATGTTGAAGGCTCTTATATTGCCGGGAAACTCTGGAATCAGTGGCTAATTGCCGGCCAGATTCCGACCTATTGGGGACCAGGTCATGAAGGGAGTCTGATTCGTGGCGATGCCAGCCGCCCAGTCTATGGCATTACTGCACAGCGGGCAGAACAGACTGCTTTTAGCAGCAAATGGCTGTCCTGGATTGGGCCATGGCAATATCAGGCCTTTGCCGGTCAACTGGACCATTATGATGCGGTCCCGGATGCCAAGCTGATTGGCCTGCGTGTTACTGCTCAGCCGCTTCCCTATCTGGAACTGGGTGCTTCACGTGCCATTCAGTGGGGGGGTGAAGGACGTCCGGAAAACTTTGATTCTTTATGGGATGCAATCATTGGTAAAGATAATGTCTATGGGGATACAGTCAATCCATCCAACCAGATTGCCGGTTTTGATGCGCGTTTAAACCTGCAACCTTTAGTGCAAATGCCGCTGGGTATCTATGCCCAGTATGTCGGTGAAGATGAAGCCGGCGGCCTGCCAGCGAAAAAAATGTATCTGGCCGGGGTGGATTATTCATCCAGCTACCAGAATATGCCCTACCAGCTGTATACCGAATGGGCTGATACCCGTACCAATGGCAAGGCACAAGGAATCTCCTATAATCATAGTGTTTATACCGATGGCTTCTATCAACATGGTTACCCATTGGCGCATGCAATGGGCGGCGATGGCCAGATGATTGCTGTGGGCGGTGATATCCGTTTTGATCCTTTAAACCGTCTGCATGGCCGGGTGCTGTTTGCTAAACTGAATGGGTCGGGTCGGCCCACCAATGCGGCTTTCCCCGAACAAGATGAGCTAAAAGCTTTAGATATCACCTGGACCCATTACCTACGTCCGGATATTCCACTTAAACTGAATGGCTGGCTGGGGGATTCAGACCTGCATGGTCAAGATGGCGGTGCCTCAATCGGCATTGAATTCCCGCTGGAAAAAGGGCTGTTTAGCTACTAAGGCCGTTAAATGTCGTTTTAAAGACTCAGATCAGCACTATCTGAATACGCTGTCTGAGTCCGCTGATGCATGACCCGTCTAGCACCAGACGGGTATTTTTTATCTTAAAATCGCCGGCAAGGGCCGCTCGCGCCCCGGCAGACTCAGTTCCAGTTTCATTTTTTGTAGCATCTGATAAGGCTGCTGCTGCACAAACATATTCACAAAACTGGTTGGAATCGAACCGGCCGGATCGGCATAGCCATAGGTAGACACCTTAACCCGGTTGGCCCCCAGTTTTTGAAAGGTCCAGTCGCCTTCATAATGGGTTAAACGCACATAGCTCGGGTTTAAGGGATAACCCTGACTGACCGCCTTGTTCTGAATATGAATCACGCCTTGGGCATCTTTAAACATTCTGCCTTTGACCACCAGATCGCGGTCTTTTAGCGGAAAAGGAAAATCCAGCACCATATACAGCAGGAACTCACCTTTCTGGTCATCACGCGACAGTACCTTAACGCTGCCCATATACGGCACCCAGCTGATGGCATGCTCGACATCCAGAATCAGGCCAGCGGCTTTTTCAATCGAGACCGGAAAAGTGGTTTCTGCCTTGTACAGGAACACCGGGTTTTGCGGATGCTGATAGGTCCAGACCTTAATATTATTTTTATGAATATTGAGTTTGGCATTCTGCAAATTCTGGGCGGGTACACTCGCCGCCATGGCGAGCGCACCGGCCAATACAATCCATTTTTTCATTCCATTGTTCATCTTATTTTAGTTTTAGTGTTGTTATAACGGATTTTACAGCGGTTTTAAACTTGAATATCGTTAAAACCCAAGACATCTTTCATGTCATATTTACGCGCATCACGACCGACCACCCAGGCAGCAGCACGCACGGCACCGGCAGCAAAGTTCATCCGGTTGGTGGCTTTGTGGGTAATTTCTACGCGCTCGCCTTCACCAATAAACATGGCGGTGTGTTCACCGACAATATCGCCGCCACGAATGGTCTGGAAACCAATGCTTTGACGCTCACGCGGACCGGTATGCCCTTCACGATGATAGACCGCATCTTTTTTCAGGTCACGGCCCAGGGTTTCTGCAATTGCTTCACCCATCATTAAAGCAGTACCTGATGGCGCATCGACTTTATGACGATGGTGCGCTTCAATCACTTCAATATCTACCGTATCGCCAAATACTTTAGAAGCAAGTTCTAAAAGCTTAATTGAAACATTCACACCCACTGAATAGTTGGCTGCATAGACCACCGGAGTTTGCGTTGCCGATTCATCCAGATAGGCTTTCTGTTCATCATTCATGCCGGTAGTGCCAATCACAATCGCCACGCCTGCTTCACGACAAATTTTCAGATGGTTCACAGTAGCTGCCGGTGCAGTAAAGTCGATGACCACGTCACACTGCTTTACCACCTCTTCCAGACTGCCAACCACTTTTACACCCAGGCTACCAATGCCCGCAAGCTCGCCTGCATCTGCACCGATTAAGCTACTTTCCGGACGTTCCACCGCAGCTGCAAGTTGATAACCGGCCTGCTCAACGGCTTGAATAAGGATGCGTCCCATACGACCACCGGCACCTAGTACACCAATGCGTGGAGTTGCTGACATAACATATTCCTGATGTTGATTCGAAATTGTCCTTACTATATCAAAACTCCCTGCCCAGACTAAGCCGGCAGTCTAAAAAAGCCAAAAAAAACTAAGATGACTCAACCGTAACCCGCGCACCCGGTAATTTAAAAATAGAAATTGAAAAGAAAGTTCTGATTTCTCGCGTTTTTTCACAAAAGTGCAAAATTGCTACAGCAGACTAGCCGTCACGAATGAATAGAATAGAGATTATAAGGAGATCAAGCATGCATTCGAAACAACTGGGGATGGCAGTGTGTATGGGGCTACTGATGAGCTCGGCTTGGGCAGAACCACCATTACAACCGGGTGATACCTTAGAAAGCCTGTCTCAGGTCCGCATTACCACCACTTTACAGCCAGCAGTATCGGCAGAAGAAGCAGCACAAGTGGCGTTAATTGATGCAATTGAAGAAGAACAAAGCGAACAGAGCACCGAGATGGCTGTATCTCAGGACGATGCGCTGGTGGCAGAAATTGACCCGGTGGAAGGGGTTTAATTTTTTATTCGCCATAAAAAAGGGAGATGATGTTCATCTCCCTTTGTGTTTGAGCGCGCTGTTTAAACTGGCTTAGTTAAACTGAATTAGTCAAACAGGCGGTCAAAGAATGATTTTTTCTTTGGTGACGAATTGTTGTTATCGCCATCCAGCGTCGCTTGCAGTTCTTTCAGTAGTTCACGCTGACGCGAAGTCAGGTTCACCGGGGTTTCCACCACAATACGGCACAGCAGATCACCGACCATGCTGGTACGTACCGGTTTCACGCCTTTACCGCGCAGGCGGAACAGTTTACCGGTTTGGGTACCTTCCGGAATTTTCAGGCTCACCCGGCCATCCAGCGTCGGAATTTCAATTTCTTTACCCAGTGCGGCATCGGCAATTGAAACCGGCACATCCATATACAGATCGGCACCATCACGCTGGAAGATTTCATGCTCGCGCACCACCACTTCTACGTACAGGTCGCCGGCCTGGCCATCACGGATCGCTTCACCTTTACCGGTTAAACGTACCCGGTCGCCATTGTCGACACCGGCTGGAATGGTAACTTCCAGAGTTTGCTGACGGTCAGATACCCCTGAACCATGACATTTGTTACATGGGTTCTTGATGATTTTGCCCTGGCCACGACAGGTGCTACAGGTCTGCTGCACCGAGAAGAAACCTTGCTGCATACGTACCTGACCGGCACCATGACAGGTTTTACAGGTTTCGACATCATTCGGATTTTGCGAACCTTTACCATCACAGGCATCACACGGTGCAGGTGCGGTAAAGCTGATGGTTTTTTTCACCCCTTTAACCGCTTCTTCCAGGGTCAGTTCCATCACATAGCGCAGGTCCGAACCTCGGCGCGCACGTTGCTGACGGCCACCGCCCCCAAAGGCACCCCCAAAAATATCGCCGAACTGGCTAAAGATATCTTCAGCACTAAAGCCGCCGCCGAAGCCACCACCGCCCATGCCGCCTTCAAAGGCCTGATGGCCCATACGGTCGTACATGCTGCGTTTTTCGCTGTCCGACAGCACTTCATAGGCTTCTGAAGCTTCTTTAAATTTTTCTTCAGCTTCCGGGTTATCTGGGTTACGGTCCGGATGATATTTCATCGCCAACTTACGGTAGGCTTTTTTAATTTCATCATCACTAGCGGTTTTAGCAACACCCAAAACCTCATAATAATCACGTTTAGCCATGTCTGGCGATGCTCCTCACGGAATTTTATTTAAGACTCAACTGAGGTCTGAAATTGGGGTTTATCCCAGATTTACAAGGGCAGGCAGCGAAAAAAATTTAGGCTGCTTAAAACACCGCCTTGTTTTTCATGAATTTACTTAAGCCTTTGATCCAGGCATTGAGTAAATATAAGAAGGCAATGGCGCTAAACACCACACCGGCAATGGTGGTCGCAGTGACCCAAGTGGCATCATTCCAGGCATAGAAAAATAGCGGAATAAACCACAGGGCAGCAAATACCGCCAAAATGGAGTAGATCATGACATTGCGCATGACCCAGAGTGCCTGGGCCTGTAACCAGACTTCAGTCTGATCGACCATCACCACTTTACGGGCCAGCCAGTAGGCAAAAATAGCGCTAATTAAGGTAAACAGGGCGAAAAACATGAAGACGTAAGAAAGAGCAATCGAACGACGTAACTTGGCTAAGCTATCTTGCTGCATGTGTGCTTCAACCCCATTTACTGCATGTTTGGTTTTATAATATGCAGTAAATTTACCTATTGAAAATTGTAAAAATGAAGGTGCTACTATATTGAAATTTTCAAGCTTTCGCACCTTATATTGACACAAAATCAGGCCATATTCTGATTTTTTTTCACTTTAAACCACTGCGCATACAGGGCCGGCAAAAAGAATAAAGTGAGCAGCGTCGCAATAATCAATCCGCCCATGATGGCCACCGCCATCGGGCCAAAGAAAATACTGCGCGACAGCGGAATCATGGCCAGCACGGCGGCCAGTGCCGTCAGCACAATTGGACGGCAGCGGCGCACCGTGGCATTGATAATCGCATCCCACGGCGCTTCACCGGCCTGAATATCCTGCTCGATCTGGTCAATCAGAATCAGCGAGTTACGCATGATCATCCCCGACAGCGCAATGGTGCCGAGCATGGCCACAAAACCAAAAGGTTTATTGAACAGTAGCAGGAACAGCACCACCCCAATAATGCCAAGCGGTGCGGTTAAAAACACGATACAGGCCCGTGATATGCTTTTTAGCTGTAGCATTAACAGGGTAAACACTACCGCCAAAAACAGTGGCATACCGGCATTGACCGAGCTTTGTCCACGCGCCGATTCTTCCACCGTCCCGCCGACTTCCAGCAGGTAGCCGTTTGGCAACTGGCTGCGAATCTGCTGTAAGGGTTCGCTTAGCTCCCCCACCACCGTGGCTGGCTGTAAACCGCTGCTGATGTCAGCCCGTACGGTAATGGTCGGTAAACGGTTACGGTGCCAGATCAGGCCTTCTTCAAAGCGGTATTCAATCTGGGCAATCTGGGCCAATGGCACACTACTGCCCTGTGCAGTCGGCACTGCCAGGCTGCTGAGCGAACCGACATCAACCCGCTCGGCTGCATCACCGCGCAGGCGGATTTCAATCAGTTCACGTTTTTCCCGGTACTGGTCAATCGCGCTGCCAAGAATGGAACTGTTGAGGAAGTTAGCCAGATCAACACTGCTGACGCCCATTTGTCGCGCCCGGTCCTGATCAATCTGCAGATGAATCACCTTGCTTGGCTCACCCCAATCCAGATGGACATTGGTGGTGTTTGGATTGTCATCGACCTGAGCTGCGACCTGCTGTGCCCATTGCCGCACCTGAGCCAGATCTTCACCGGAAACCCTGAACTGGAGTGGATAGCCAACCGGCGGACCATTTTCCAGCAGCGATACGCGGGTACGCGCTTCCGGTAATAATTTACGAATCTGCTCATCCAGCGAACGGCGAATTTCATCCCGGTCTTCTAGCGATGAAGCCAGCACCACAAACTGGGCAAAACTGGTTTGCGGTAACTGCTGATCCAGCGGTAAATAAAAACGCGGCGAGCCGGTGCCCACATAGGCCACATAGTTATCAATCCCCTCCTGCTTGGCCAGGAACTGCTCGACCTTTTGTACTGCGGCTTCGGTGGCTTTTAACGAAGCGCCTTCTTCAAGTTTCAGATCAACCAGAATTTCGGCCCGGTTCGATGGCGGGAAAAACTGCTGCGGCACCAGCTTGAACATCAAAATCGACAGCACAAAAATGCCTACCGTAGCGGCAATCACGGTTTTGCGATAGGTCACACAAGTATCGACCCAGCGGCGAAAGCCCTGATAAAAACGGGTCTGATATGGATCATGCTGCTCACCGACATGATGCACCACAGGCGCTGGAGCGGGCTGCTTGCGTAAGCGTGCCCAAAGGCGCTGATACCAGCTGGCCTGTTGTGGCTGCTGATTAAAATCGGGCAGCAGTTTATCACCCAGATACGGCACAAACAGCACCGCGGCAAACCAGGACACCACCAAGGCAATGGTCACCACCTGGAAGATGGAGCGGGTATATTCGCCGGTACTGGACGCGGCCGTGGCAATCGGTAAAAAGCCGGCCGCAGTAATCAGGGTACCGGTCAGCATTGGAAAAGCCGTGGTTTTCCAGGTAAAACCGGCCGCCTGAAGCCGGCTATAGCCTTGCTCCATTTTAATGGCCATCATCTCTACTGCAATAATGGCATCATCCACCAGCAGGCCCAGCGCCAGAATCAGGGCGCCGAGGGAAATCTTGTGCAGGCCGACATCAAACAGGTTCATGCCGGCAAAGGTCATTGCCAGCACCAGTGGAATGGAAAAAGCCACCACCAGACCGGTACGAAACCCGAGCGAGAAAAAGCTGACCAGCAGCACAATAATCACCGCCTCGGCCAGTACCTTCATAAATTCATTAACACTGTGCTTGACCGCCACCGGCTGATCCGAGACTTTTTGCAGCTGCATGCCCAGTGGCAAGGTCTGTTGTAGCCGCTGGAATTCGCTGGCCAGGTTCTCCCCCAGCGCCAGAATGTCACCGCCTTTACGCATGGATACGGCAATGCCAATCCCGTTTTCGCCCATAAAGCGCATCCGCGGCTGGGCCGGATCGCTAAAACCGCGGTAAATCTCAGCAACATCACCCAGCTGAATGGTGGTGCCATTGACCAGTAGCGGCATCTGCTGCAAGGCTTCAACACTGTTTAGCTGGCCACTAACCCGGACCTGAATCCGGTCAGTTTCGGTTTCAAAAAAGCCGGCACTGGCCATGCTGTTCTGCTGCTGCAATGCCTGCTGGATGGCGGTAACCGGAATACCGAGCTGGGCCGCTTTGGTATTGGACAGTTCAATCCAGATTTTCTGGTCTTGCAGGCCAATCAGTTCGACCTTGCTGACATCCTTGACCCGTTGCAATTGTAGCTGCAGGCGGTCGGCATATTCTTTTAAGGTGGCATAGTCAAAATCTTCACCGGTCAGCACATAAATATTGCCGAAGGTATCGCCAAATTCATCGTTAAAAAACGGCCCCTGCACGCCTTGGGGCAGCTCATGCCGGATATCATTGATTTTCTTGCGTACCGTATACCAGATATCCGGAATTTGCCCAGAACGCAGCGAATCTTTGGCAATAAAGGTCACCATTGATTCTCCCGGACGTGAATAGGCCAGAATCCGCTCGTACTGCCCGGTGGTCATCAGCTCTTTTTCAATCCGGTCAGTGACCTGCAAGGAGACTTCCTTGGCGGTTGCGCCCGGCCAGTAGGTCTGCACCACCATCACCTTAAAGGTAAACGGCGGGTCTTCACTCTGCGACAATTTGGAATAGGAATACATGCCAATAATGCCGAGCAGCAGCATGAAATACAGAATCAGGCCCTTGTTTTTTAAGGCCCATTCCGACAGGTTAAAGTTTAGCGGTGCGCTCATGCTTAACCCCCTGCCTGAAGCTTGACGGCACGGTTTTCCCGGTCAATCGGATGAATTTTTTGCTGGTCGCGCAGCAGATGTACCCCACCCACCACCACATAGTCCGTTGGCTTCAGCCCGCTAAGTACCGGTACGCTGTCACGGCCATAAGCGCCCAGCTGCACATCTACTTTACGTAGTTGATGATTGGCACCCACCACCAGGACATAGGCCTGCTGGCCATTGGCCGAGACGCTGGACAGCGGTACGGTCAGCTGCTGCTGTGCATTGCCATTTAAAAACACCCGCGCACTTTGTCCCAGCTGGATGGCCGGATTGGCAGCACGCAGCGCCACCTTGACACTAAAAGTACGTGACTGGTCAGCTGCCGGTGAAATCTCCCGCACATAGGCTTCAAAGCGCTGATCCGGCTGTGACCACAAGGTGACTGTGGCCGGCTGACCGACTTTAATCTGGCTCATGGCCTGCTCCGGCACGCCAATCACCACTTCACGTTCACCGGAAATTGCCAGCTGATAGGCTGCCTGACCGGCTGCCACCACCTGCCCCACTTCAATATTGCGTGCGGTAATCACCCCGTTTTTATTGGCCACCAGCCGGTTATATACGGTCTGGTTCTGCGCCACCGCATAATTGGACTGCGCCTGTTTCAGCACCGCCACGGCAGATTTGTACTGATTGTCGATGGCATCGTATTGCGAGCGGCTAACCGCATTCATTGGCAACAGCTGCTGAAAACGTTGCAATTCATCTTGGGCAATTTTGGCGGCCGACTGGGCACTGTCGAGCTGGGCGCGCGCTGCATTCAGCTGTAACTGGGCATCTTTAACATCTAAACGTGCCAGCACCTGCCCGACCTTGACCTGATCGCCAACATCAACATAGCGTTCCACCACCTGACCACCGACCCGAAAGGCCAACGCGGTCTGCTGACGCGCCTGCACCTCACCAGCATAGCTTTTTTGTGCCTGATGACTGGAGGTGGGCTGGGCCACCATCACATAGGGAATATTCTGTTCAGTACTGGCGCTGTCCTTGCTGCAACCGACCAGGGTGCTACACACCAGGATCAGGCTGAGAACTACCGTGTTAATCGTGCTCATGCGGTTGACTCTTATTTGTCAGATGTTTTTCAGGCAAAATAGCAATATATTAAAAATGATCAATTTTTAATTAATATACCGATGAGTACATTAATTGCAAGAAACAGCAAAATACAATGACTGTTTTTATTTTATTTAGGATATTTTCAGCAAATGAACGTCGGACGTCCCAAAGATCTCGAAAAACGCCAGCGCATTCTGGAATCGGCTAAATCCTTGTTTTTAAAGCAGGGCTATCATGGTTCGAGCATGAATGAAATTGCCCGTGATGCCGGCGTGACCAAACTGACGGTCTATAATCATTTTCAGGACAAGGCCACCTTGTTTACCTGTGCCATTGAAGATACCTGTGAAGCCCTGATTATGGCGCGTCCGCCGCAGCTCAGTGCCGACAGCAATTTCCAGCAGGCGCTGGCGCAGCTGTGTGCGCTGTCCCTGGAAATTGTCTATTTACCCGAAGCCATCAAGCTGGAATATCTGCTGCTCGATTTGGCCTCACAGCAAAGTCCGCTGTTACAGCAGTTTTATCAGGCCTCGCATCAAAAGCTGAACCAAGTCTGGCAGCACTTTTTCCAGCAGGCCATTGATTTAGGTTTTATCCAGCAGATGCCGCTAGAACAGTTAATCCAGTTGATGTTGTCGTTGTTACTCGGTCAGCGCCATCATGAAATTTTGCTCGGCATCCGTCCGATTCCGGCCGCCGATGAACAGCAGCAGCTGATCCAGTCCAGTATCCAGCTGTTCCTGCAAGCCATCTCCGAGTGACTGGCTGCCTAAGCCTTGAACAAAACCGGCTTTTTTGCAGCGCTTCCGGATAAAAATTATCCGACTTTCGCCTTATCTTGGCTTGGATTGTCACGAATTCCGGGTATAGTCAAAACAGGAACTCTGGAGAGGGAAAAAAATGATTCAACAAATTGCTGCTCCATTACGCGAAGATGTGCGTCTGCTGGGAAATTTACTGGGCGATACCCTGAAACAGCACGCCGGACAAGATTTGTTTAATCAGGTCGAACAGATTCGTGCGCTGGCCAAAGGCGCCCGTGATGGCCAGATTGAAGCAGAAAAACAACTCGAACAACTGCTGTCCAGTCTGGAAGATGAAGAAATTCTGCCGCTGACCCGTGCCTTTACCCACTTTTTAAATTTTGCCAATATTGCCGAGCAGTATCATGTGGTGCGTAGCCGCCGCCAGAGCGAATTTGATGATAGCGCGCCCTCCCCGAATCCACTCGATCATCTGTTTCAGAAATTCCAGCAGCACGATATTTCTGCCGAGACCTTGTTCCAGCAAATTTGTGAACTGAATATTGAACTGGTCTTAACCGCGCATCCGACCGAAGTTAGCCGCCGCACCCTCATTCAGAAATATGATGGCATCAATGCCTGCCTGTCGGCTTTTGACCAGCAGAAACTGACCCCGCGTGAACGTCAGGCCGTACTGGAAGAACTGAAACAATTAATCAGCTCGGCCTGGCAGACCGATGAAATTCGTCAGCATCGCCCGACCCCGATTGATGAAGCCAAATGGGGTTTTACCACCATTGAACAGACACTGTGGAATGCAGTGCCTAAATTTATCCGGGAACTGGACAGCATGGTGCAGGCCCAGTGTGGCCAGCAGCTGCCGCTGGAAATTGCACCGCTGCGCTTTGCCTCCTGGATGGGCGGTGACCGCGATGGCAACCCGAATGTGACCCATCAGGTGACCCAGGAAGTGCTGTGGCTCTCGCGCTGGAAAGCCGCCGATTTGTACCTGCGCGATATTGAAGATTTGCGCTGGGAACTGTCGATCCAGCAATGCAGTCCGGAGCTGCTGGCTGCCATTGGTACGCCGCATCCTGAACCGTATCGTGAATATTTACGTGAGACGCGCCAGCGTTTAACGGCCACCCGTGACTGGCTGGCGCAAAAGCTGCAAGGACTGGATGCTGATGACAGCCAGGTGATTAAAAGCAAACAGGAACTGCTGACCCCGTTATTGTTATGTCACCGCTCGTTAATGGCCTGCAACATGCCAGAAATTGCCAATGGCAAGCTGCTGGATTTCATTCGCCGGGTCAACTGTTTCGGAATTGAACTGCTCAAGCTGGATATCCGTCAGGAATCTGGCCGGCATCGTCAGGCCATTTCGGCAATTACCGAATATCTTGGTCTGGGCAATTTTGAAACCTGGACCGAACAGGCGCGGCAGAATTTCCTGCTACAGGAACTGCAAAGCAAACGTCCGCTGTTGCCTAAATACCTGCAGGAACCGAAACAGAGCCTGATTGAACATCCGGATGTGCAGGAAGTGTTTGCCACCATGCGGACTCTGGCCGAACAGCCATCAGAATCGCTGGGTGCCTATATTATTTCCATGGCCGAATATCCAAGTGATGTGCTGGCGGTGTTATTGCTGCAAAAAGAAGCCGGTATTCAAACGCCGCTACGCGTGGTGCCGCTGTTTGAAACCCTGAAAGATCTGGACGGCGCAGCCAATACCATGCACACCCTGTTTGGCATGCACTGGTACAAGCAGCATATTCAGGGCAAACATGAGGTGATGATTGGCTACTCCGACTCGGCCAAAGATGCCGGCTTTATGTCGGCCAACTGGGCCCAGTATCGTGCCCAGGAAGAACTGACCGCTGTGGCACAGCAGCACGGGGTTCAGCTGACTCTGTTCCACGGCCGTGGCGGTTCTATCAGCCGTGGCGGGGCACCGACCCAGCAGGCCCTGTTCTCGCAACCACCAGGTTCCATTTCCGGCGCGATTCGCGTTACCGAACAGGGCGAAATGATCCGCTTCAAGTTTGGTCTGGAAGAAATTGCCTTACAGAATCTGGAAATCTATACCGCTGCGACACTGGAGGCGACCTTGCTGCCACCGCCGGTTCCTAAACAGGAATGGCGCCAGTTAATGCACAGCATGACTGACCTGTCGGTGCAGGTCTATCGCCAGACCGTGCGGGAAAATCCGCATTTTGTGAAATACCTGCGTACCGTGACCCCGGAACTGGAGCTGCAAATGCTGCCGCTTGGTTCACGTCCGGCCAAGCGTAAAGTCAGCGGCGGCATTGAATCGCTACGCGCCATTCCCTGGGTATTTGCCTGGACCCAGATTCGCCTGATGCTACCAGCCTGGCTGGGCACCGGTGCGGCCATTAACCAGGTGATTGCCCAGGACCAGCAGGCGCTGCTGGAAGAAATGCTGCGCGAATGGCCGTATTTTCAGACCTTGGTGGATATGCTGGAGATGGTTCTGTCCAAGGCCGATGGGCATATTGCGCTCTACTATGAGGCGCATCTGACTGAAGATGAAGAACTGAAAGCGCTGGGTGCCGAGCTGCGTCAACGCCTGAAAGATGCAGTCCAGACCTTGCTGGCGCTGAAAGGTGAGTCACAGCTACTCAGCAGTAATGATGTACTGGATCAGTCGATGAAAGTGCGTAAACCATATTTGCTGCCGCTACATCTGCTGCAGGCCGAACTGATGAAACGCCGCCGCCAGTATCTCAACAGCCAGCAGGCCGAGCATAGTCCGGTAGATCATGCCTTAATGGTCACCATTGCCGGTATTGCCGCCGGATTACGCAACACCGGCTAAGTCAAATTGGCAAAAACATACAGCACATGTTCTGCATGTGCTGTATTTTTAAGCAGTCATAAATCTGTCATTTCTTTTTTTATGAATAAAATAATTATTATTTATATATTCCCTCCAGCCAGAGTCGATGAATTAATCTACTGATTTCATACTATTTTTATAGTGAAAAATTTTTACCCTGCGGTAAAAAACAAAGCAAAGTCATAGAATTAATTTGAACAAAAATTTTGTATCTCCGATTAAATCTTTTAAAAAACAGGAGTATGATTGGCACAATTTGTCTTTAGAGTGCTCAAAATATGTCCAATTGGTTTCCCAAATGGCGCCCGTATCAAGGCAGTATCGATGCACGTCCTGTAGGTACCAATGAGTATCTTCCACCTGCGCAAACTGTGGTTCTGGGGGTTCAGCACGCGTTTGCCATGTTTGGTGCGACGGTACTTGCGCCTTTCCTGATGGGCTTTGACCCGAACCTGGCCATTCTGATGTCCGGGATCTGTACCATCCTGTTCTTTATTATGACCGGTGGTCGCGTTCCTAGTTATTTAGGTTCCAGCTTTGCCTTTATTGGAGTGGTAATTGCTGCGACCGGTTATGCCGCATCCGGCACGGGCGGACCCAACCCGAATATTGCGGTGGCAGCCGGCGGGATTATTGCCTGCGGTATTTTATATGCCCTGCTCGGCTTTCTGGTCATGGCCACCGGCACGCGCTGGATTGAAAAATTAATGCCACCTGTGGTCACTGGTGCAGTGGTAATGATCATTGGTCTGAACCTGGCGCCGGTCACGGTCAAAGGCGTAGCCGGTAATCCATTTAATATGTGGATGGCGCTGGTGACTGTCCTATGTATGGGTTCAATTGCAGTATTTACCAAAGGACTGTTACAGCGCCTGTTGCTCCTGGTGGGTCTGCTGCTGGCCTATCTGGTTTACTTTATTGTCAGTAATGTCATGGGTTATGGCACGCCAATTAACTTTGCCCCAATCCAGCAGGCGGCATGGTTTGGCCTGCCAACCTTCCATGGTCCGGAATTTGAAGTTAATGCCATGCTGATCATTGCCCCGGTGGCGCTGATTCTGGTGGCAGAAAACCTGGGCCATATTAAAGCCGTGAGTGCCATGACCGGTGAAAACCTGGACCCGCATATTGGTAAAGCCTTTGTTGCCGATGGTGTAGCCACCACTTTAGCCGGTGGTGTCGGTGCGCCAGGCATGACCACCTATGGTGAAAATATTGGCGTGATGGCAGTGACGCGTGTCTACTCGACCATTATTTTTGCGGTTGCCGGTGTGTTTGCCATTTTCCTTGGTTTATCGCCTAAGTTTGGTGCCATTATTCATACCATTCCAAGCGCGATTTTAACCGGTGCCTCAATTGTGGTGTTTGGTCTGATTACCATTGCTGGAGCGAAAATCTGGATTGAAAACAAAGTCGACTTCTCGAAAAACAAAAACCTGATGGTGGCGGCAGTGACCATTATTTTAGGTACTGGTGACTTTGCCCTGCAATTTGGCAGCTTTAACCTGGGTGGTATTGGGACGGCAACCTTTGCCGCACTGTTACTGAACCTGTTCTTTAGCCTGGGCGAAAAATCAGAAAAAGCATAACTGCCCTGACTAATATACAAAAAAACCGAAGCCGGTATGATCAGTACCGGCTTCGGTTTTTTATCTGAAACCTAAACGCTAGCAGTCAGGTTTCAAGGCAAAATTAAATTATTTTTGCTTTTTCAGGGCTTTTTGCAGCTGTTTCAATTTGCCCTGATGTTTTGAAATCTTTTTCAAACGTGCTTTGATTTTTTGCTTTAACGATTTAACTTGCTTCGCCATGGTATTACTCCCTAGTAAGGCTATTCGCGCTTGTGCTGTTTCACAAAGCTACGAATAAATTTTCTTAATTCACGAGCAGCACTAGTATCCAGTTCTTCACACAAATGAATAAATTCATCGCGTTCAGCACTATTAATACGAATTAAAAGTTGTCCATCTTTTTTGCCTGTCTTTATTTTTTTGATTTGCTCGCTCATTGCTTCACTCCAAAATAAAGACGCTTTAACAAAAAGATGTATATACAATATATATACATTTTCAATTAAGTCAAATCTATCGTGTTAAAATATGTAATAAAATCAATATATTTAGTTTACCAAAAAACTATAGACGCGCGCAAAGCCTGCCGGGCTCTAGCTTTACGCAAAATACCGCCATCGGTTTATTTTTAAATTAAAGTTAGATGATTCGCTTGTTTTTCAACCAACCTTGATCTTGAAGCGAAATAACCTCCCAGATTCATCTCACCTGCCGAGTGCTGATGTCTACGGTTCTGGCTAAAGATTAAAGACGAACAAAAATAATCCGCGCCGCCGGAATCAGGAACATTATCCCGGCCTGCTGTGATGAAAACAGAGTGCCAGCGCGTTTTTAATTGTTATCGGTTTTAAGGTCTAAACTGTTTCAGTTCACGCTGAATAAAGTGCTGGAACATGGTCTGGTACAGCTGTTCAATTAGCTGGGCATCAAGTCCTAAACTGGTGGCCTGGCTACGCAAACGCTCCAGAATCTGGGCCTGGCGTTCCGGGGTCTGCATATCGGTTTCTGATTTTTTAAAACGGGTGGTCTGATCAACATAATATTGACGCGCTGCAATCAGCTCCACCAAAGCACTATCAATCACATCAATCTGTGCGCGAGCCTGTTCCAGCGACTCAACTTTCTCTTTTTTCATGTTGTAAGATGTCATTTTCAGCTTCGTTTTCACTTTTGTACTTTTCTTCTAACACATTACTGAAAATACTTTCAATCATCCAGACGCGATAAAGGCTATTAAACACATAACTTTGCCCATCAACCCGCAGCTCCAGCACCGGTAAATTCGGCTGGGACTTCATTTCACAGAGCATGTCATTGTCTTTCAGATACTGTTCAATATCGGCACTGCTCAGTTCAACAATATTCAACTCACGGCGTAACTGCTCGAAATGGGCTTTAAAAGACAGGTCTTTGCCCTGGGTCCACACCGCCTGCAAAATTCGGTGAATGGCCTGCATACGCTGTTCTTCCGGCACGCTATAAAACAGTCGCGCCATCTGATAGGTGGCATCTTGGGTCGGCCGGCAAAACGGGGTAAAGGCGACTTCGGTGCGTTTGGATAAACGGGTGGCCAGACTCCAGTCAAACAGGTCACGGCCCTGATAACTGAGCGGATAGACATTCAAATGAATATTATAATAATTGGCCAGCTCTTCCTGAATATAGGCCAGCAGCAGCCAGGAAATCGGATCTTCCAGCGCGATATATAAATCCAGCTCCGGGTCCATACGCTGAATTTCATTTAAGGCTTCGGCATCATTAATTAAATGCTCACGCCATTCAATATGATTAATCAGGAAAATCGGATTACCGGTCAGCAGCTTCTGCTGTTTTAGGCGCCGGGTCAGGCGCAACAAATCATCTACCGCATGATACTGGCGGCCACCAAACTCGAAATAGCTGGCAAGGATGGCATCCTGATTAAAAATCCGTTCCGGAAAATGCTGTTCCTGATGATGGCGACTGGCCATGGCATACAGGGTGCGCAATTTGCCATACTGTTTTTGCCAGAGCATATGGAATACATCTTCCAGCAAATACAGAAAATCCTGACCACGCAAAGGCGTATGCCGCAAGATGGTTTCAGCTTGCGCCAAGGCTTCCGGGGTCGGCTGTTCCGGGGTGTCATGAAAACTGAAACGATGCTGCTTGGACAGGATCTGTGCATCATTCAGGCAATAGTTCTGCCATTCCAGCGCCGACATCTGGTTCGGCGGCTCTGCACTGCCACTGGAAATAATTACCTTTAACGGCTTTAAGGCATCGGAGAGAATTTCTTCAAGCTGTGGCAGTTCCTGCACTGCCAGATAGCTATACACATCATCTAAACGCAGATGAATACTGAGGCCCTGCTCAATCGGTAACACCGCTTGACGAGACGGTTTTTGATAAAACCAACTCGATCGGATTGGATCAAACCAACGGCGTAACAGTGACATGAGCTGAGCCTCTAAAGGATTAAACGGCGGAATAAAAGATACTACACCGGTTTATAACAATTTGATCTTAAATGATCAATTACACATCCAAATTTAAATCGGTCACGGCGCCGGTCTCTGCCCCTGAGGTCAGTCGGGCAAATTTGGCCAGTGCACCATGCGTATAATTTGGTTTTGGCTTGACCCAGGCCGCCTGACGCGCGGCAATTTCCTGTTCAGACACATGCCAGGTCATTTCACGGGTTTCGGCATTGATGGAGATTTTATCGCCATTTTTCACCAAACCAATTGGCCCACCTTCATAGGCTTCCGGGGTCACATGGCCAATCACAAAGCCATGACTGCCGCCAGAGAAACGGCCATCGGTAATCAGGGCCACAGCATCGCCCAGGCCTTTACCAATAATCGCCGAAGTCGGTTTTAGCATTTCAGGCATGCCCGGTCCGCCTTTTGGACCAACACCGCGAATTACCACCACTTCGCCCGGCTGCACCTGACCGTCAAGAATACCGCGCATAGCACCAATTTCGCCTTCAAACACCCGTGCCGGGCCTTCAAAATACAGCCCTTCTTTACCGGTAATTTTTGCCACCGCACCGGTTGGCGACAGGTTGCCTTTTAAAATCACCAGATGTGAATCTTTTTTCACCGGCGCATCAAATGGCAGGATAATCTGCTGGCCTTCCGGATAGTCTTCAACATCCGCCAGGTTTTCGGCCAGTGTTTTACCGGTCACGGTCAGGCAGGAACCATCGAGCATGCCGGCATCCAGCATCCGTTTCATCAGCGGCTGAATCCCGCCAATCGCAATCAGTTCAGACATCAGGTATTGACCGGATGGACGTACATCGGCCACCACCGGAATATCCTGACCAATGCGGACAAAATCATCCAGACTCAGCTCGACCCCGGCCGTATGCGCCATCGCCAGTAAATGCAGCACGCCATTGGTGGAACCGCCCAGGGCAATCAGCACTTTAATGGCATTTTCAAACGCGGCTTTGGTCATAATGTCGCGCGGTTTAATGTCCAGACGCAGCAGGTTCATTACCGCTTCACCAGCACGCTGACAGTCAATTTTCTTGTCCTCAGACACCGCTTCCTGCGCCGATGAACCCGGTAAACTCATGCCCAAGGCTTCAATCGCCGAGGCCATCGAGTTGGCGGTGTACATGCCGCCACAGGAACCCGGTCCCGGCAAAGCCACTTCTTCAATCTGTTTGACCTGAATTTCATTAATTTCGCCCTTGGCATGCTGCCCGACCGCTTCAAATACCGAAATCATGTCGGTATGGCCTGCGCCCGGCTTGATGGTGCCGCCATAGACAAACAGCCCCGGACGGTTGAGGCGCGCCAGCCCCATAATACAGCCTGGCATATTTTTATCGCAGCCGCCAATGGCAATCACCCCATCATAGGCCTGACAGCCAACCACGGCTTCAATCGAATCGGCAATAATTTCGCGGGTCAGCAGCGAATATTTCATGCCCTCGGTGCCGTTTGAAATCCCGTCAGAAATGGTGATGGTATTAAAGATAATCCCCTTACCGCCAGCGGCATTGACCCCGGCTTCGGCTTCACGCGCCAGCCCATCAATATGCATATTACACGGCGTGACATTGGCCCAGGTTGAGGCAATCCCGATAAAAGGACGCGTAAAATCCTCATCCTGAAAGCCGGTGGCGCGCATCATGGAACGTGCCGGTGCATTTTCAATGCCCTCATAGACCGGGGCGGAATGTTCGCGGATATTATCTTTACTCATTGGTTTCTTCCTTGGCGATCACTGGATTGAAGTCGCAGTGTTTGGCAATTTATTCTACGATTATTGTATAGAATTAAATCCGTACAATATAGCTTTCAGCGGTTTCTCGAACATTTGATCTATACCCAAGTCATCTGCAACGGTCCGAGGCAGGACTACAATTCATATTAAATGGTTTTGCGATATCAGTGAAACCTGCGGGTACTGAACGAGTTTTGCAGATGAAAATGGTTTTACCTCCTTTTGCCCAATGAGCAATGTATTTCACAAGATAGGTCGAACCGAAGATGATTAACCGTCATCAAATCCTTCTTTTTAAGACGGTGTCGTGCTGAAGCGATCCATTTCAAACTTAGCTTCTCACATAAAAAAGCACCCCATCAGGAGTGCTTTTTTAGCTCTAAAAACTTAGCGCTTAGATTTCACGTACCGCGCCTTTGGCCGCACTGGTGGTGTGCATGGCATAGGCTTTCAGCGCTTTAGAAATCTTGCGCGGACGTTCTTCAGCGGGCTGCCAGCCTTTGGCTTCCTGTGCTTCACGGCGCGCTGCCATGGTTGCATCATCAACCGCCAGGTGAATGCTACGGTTTGGAATATCAATTTCAATGCGATCGCCATCTTCGACCAGACCAATCGCGCCACCTTCTGCCGCTTCCGGAGAGACGTGACCAATCGACAGGCCAGATGAACCGCCCGAGAAACGGCCATCGGTTAGCAAGGCACAGTCTTTGCCCAGACCTTTAGATTTCAGGTAGCTGGTTGGGTACAGCATTTCCTGCATCCCCGGACCACCACGTGGACCTTCGTAACGAATCACCACCACATCACCGGCGCTGATTTTACCACCCAGAATCGCCTCTACTGCGGCATCCTGGCTTTCAAATACGCGAGCTGTACCATTAAATTTCAGGATGGATTCATCTACACCCGCAGTTTTTACGATACAGCCATCCAGCGCGATGTTGCCGTACAGCACGGCCAGACCACCATCTTTAGAGAAGGCATGTTCAGCATTACGGATCACGCCATTTTCACGGTCGCCATCAAGGCGTGAATAATAACGGTCCTGTGAGAATGCAGTCTGGGTCGGAACGCCACCTGGCGCCGATTTGAAGAAGGTGTACACCTCTTCATTTTCAGTACGGATGATGTCCCATTTATCTAAGGCATCTTTTAAAGTGGCTTCATGTACGGTCGGTACAGAAGTATCCAGCAAACCGGCACGATCCAGCTCGCCTAGAATACCCATGATCCCGCCGGCACGGTGGACATCTTCCATATGTACATCATTTTTTGCCGGAGCCACTTTACACAAGACCGGCACTTTACGCGATAAACGGTCGATGTCATCCATGGTGAAATCAACACCGGCTTCATTGGCCGCAGCCAACAGGTGCAATACAGTATTGGTTGAACCGCCCATGGCAATGTCCAGCGTCATGGCATTTTCATACGAGGCTTTGGTGGCAATTGAACGTGGCAGAACGCTGTAATCATCCTGTTCATAGTGACGTTTGGCCAGTTCCACAATTAAAGAACCAGCACGTTCGAACAGTTTTTTACGGTTAGCATGCGTGGCCAGTGTAGAACCGTTACCTGGAAGAGATAAACCGAGCGCTTCGGTCAAGCAGTTCATTGAGTTGGCAGTGAACATGCCTGAACATGAACCACAGGTTGGACAGGCGGAACGTTCGTATTCTGCCACTTCTTCATCGGTAAAGTTGTCATCTGCAGCGACAATCATGGCATCAATCAGGTCGATGGCTTTTTCATTGCCACGGATTTTGACTTTACCCGCTTCCATTGGACCGCCCGACACGAACACCACCGGAATATTCAGACGCATGGCGGCCATTAACATGCCCGGGGTGATTTTGTCACAGTTTGAAATACAAACCATGGCATCAGCACAGTGTGCGCTGACCATATATTCGACCGAGTCGGCAATCAGGTCACGTGATGGCAAGGAATACAGCATGCCGTCATGACCCATGGCGATGCCGTCATCGACTGCAATGGTATTGAATTCTTTGGCTACACCACCTGACGCTTCAATTTGACGTGCCACCAGCTGACCAAGGTCTTTTAAATGCACGTGACCCGGTACAAACTGGGTAAAAGAGTTGACCACCGCAATAATCGGCTTGCCAAAATCTTCATCTTTCATCCCGGTCGCACGCCATAAGCCACGTGCGCCCGCCATATTTCTTCCGTGTGTCGATGTTTTTGAACGATAGTCAGGCATGTGTATTTCCAACGAGTTGTGCTTGAGAGGGTGAATCCCCATCTCTGGCTAAAATGTACTGATCTTCAGGTTATCAGTTGAAATTTCGTCACATCATACTACAGCTCAATCTGTCAGCGTGCTGGGTGATCGGGTCTTTTGAACCTTTTATTCTGCGATCTTTCAACTGATGAAAACTGGGGAGACTCGCCTACGGAGCCGATATGATTTGATCATAAAGCATTAGCTCCAGCATTTTCATGAATAATTTTTACCTTTTATATAAACAAAATTTATTGATATTAATTTTTTAAATAAAATTTTGTTTGCAAAGAACAACACCCAGCCGACCTCATGAAGATGCAACCTCTATTTACATGACAATTTAGGCTTAAAAAGGCTTTTCGCATATAATGTGGGGCAAGTTTATATGGAATCTCATGTGTGAAAATTATCTTTGCGGGAACACCAGAATTTGCAGCTGTAGCGCTCGATGCCTTATTAAAAACCGAGCATGAAATTGTGGCGGTCTATACTCAACCTGACCGCAAAGCAGGCCGCGGACAAAAACTTACGGCCTCTGCCGTAAAACAACTGGCGCTGGCGCATGATCTTCCGGTGTATCAACCGTTACATTTTAAATCATCCACAGAAGAAGGTCTGGCTGCGCAGGCAGAACTAAAAGCCCTGAATGCCGATGTAATGGTGGTGGCGGCCTATGGCCTGATTTTGCCACAAGTGGTGCTGGATACACCCAAATATGGCTGCCTGAATATTCATGGTTCGCTGCTGCCACGCTGGCGAGGAGCGGCGCCAATTCAACGCGCCATTGCCACCGGCGATGCTGAAACCGGCGTGACCATTATGAAGATGGCGGCCGGGCTGGATACCGGCGATATGATGTATAAAACCCTGTGCCCGATTACAGCCGAAGATACTTCTGCCAGCCTGCATGATAAGTTGGCCATTCAAGGTGCAGAGGCAATTGTGGCGGTACTGGCTTCGGAGCAGACTTTACAACAGTATCTGGAACAGCGCGAAGTACAGGATGAAGCTTTAACCGTATATGCCCACAAGCTGTCTAAAGCCGAAGCGAAAATTGACTGGTCTCAGGATGCTGTGACAATTGACCGCAATATTCGCGCCTTTAACCCGTGGCCGGTGGCGTTTATTCCGCTGGATGAGCAAAGTAATTTACGGGTCTGGGGATCTGTGCTGTCGAATGAAGCGGTCAATGGCCAGTCGGCGGGGACCATTCTGGCACTAGATAAACAGGGCGTGCATGTGGCCTGTGGCGATGGCAAAGCCATCTGTCTGACCAGCCTGCAATGGCCGGGTGGTAAAGCGCTGAATCCGGTCCAGATTGCACAAACCCAGAAATTAAGTATTGGGCAGGTGCTGGCATGAATCAACATCCATCCGGTCAGTCACATCTGAACTTACGCGCCCAAGTGATTCGTACTTTATTGGCCGTCCAGCAGGGCCAATCTCTGGCCAGTATTTTACCGCTGCATCTGACCAAGGTCGCCGAGCGTGACCGGGCGCTGTATCACGAACTGGTCTTGGGCACCTTACGTCAATGGTATGGTCTGAAAAGCATTACCCTGCCTTTGCTGGTCAAACCGCTGAACAATGAAACCGTCGAAACCTGTCTCTATGTCGGGCTATATCAGATTTTATGTACCCGTATTGCCGACCATGCAGCCATTTCAGAAACCGTGACTGCCACCAAGCAGCTGGGCTTTCAGGCACTCAGTGGTGTGGTCAATGCCATCCTGCGACGTGTTTCACGTGAAACATCGGTCTTTGAGCAGGCCCTGCAAGCGGCGCATGGTTTACCTAGCTGGCTGTTTAAACGTCTGAAAAAAGACTGGCCGGAACAGCTGGAGCAGCTGACCCAGGACCTGAAACAGACAGCGCCACTGACTTTAAGGGTCAATCAGCGCAAGATCAGCCGTGAAGCCTATCTGAATAAACTGTTGGGTGCCGGTATTCAGGCTCGTCCAGGTGAACGTTCCGATGTGGCAATTATTCTGGAGCAGGCGGTGCAGATTCCGGAGCTGCCGGGCTTTGATGCCGGCTGGTTCTCGGTACAGGATGAACATGCCCAGCTTTGTGCGCAGTTACTGCCAGATTTAAATGGCAAAGTGGTGATTGATGCCTGTGCAGCCCCGGGCGGAAAAACCGCACATATTCTGGAAAAATTTAGTCCGGCCACTTTGGTGGCACTGGATCAGGACCCGAAACGCCTGCTACGGGTCACGGAAAATCTGGAGCGCCTGCAACTGACCGATACGCAGCAGGTCGAAATTCTGGCGGCAGATGCTACGCGCTGGACCGCAACCGAACCGGTCGATTGTATTGTGCTGGATGCACCCTGCTCTGCCATTGGGGTGATGCGCCGTCATCCGGATATTCGCCTGTTACGCCAGTCCGCTGACATTCAGCAAACTGTCGAGCTGCAGCAGCAGATTCTGGAACAGATGTGGTCCCAGCTAAAAGTCGGCGGCACCTTGCTGTATATCACCTGTTCCATTTTAAAAGCAGAAAATGAGCAGCAGATGCAGCAGTTCTTTGCCCAGCATGCCGATGCCAAAGAAATTAAAATTGCCACAGACTATGGCGTCGAACAGCAGTATGGTCGCCAGCTGTTACCGGAAGCCGGACGCGGCGATGGCTTCTATTATTGCCGAATTGAAAAAATCTAGACGATAAAAAAAGGAACCCTCAGGTGGTTCCTTTTTTTATGCTACAGCGGTTTAGTCTGCACAAACCTGTACCACAGACTTAATCCTCCGGTTCATCTGGATGTTTGCTCAGATGAATCATGGCCAAGATTAAACCGCCCCAGAGCAGGACAGTCGAGATGATCATCATGATAATTGCTTCAGTATTCATCTTAGTTCTCCTCTTCCGGGACTTTGTCTTTCAGACAGCTCAGTACAATGGCACCCACAATAAACAGGGCCAGCGTACCGCCACCCACCAACCATAAGATTTCAGCCGGATAACCGCCATAACCTTCTGCAACAATCGACTTGATGGTTAGGCCTAAAGCCACCAGTAATGATAATGGAGTCACAACGGTTAACAGGAAGTTCCAGCCGGCACCCAGTTTAATACTAGAGTACTGGTTGATATGCGCCTGTAACTGCGACAATAACGGACGACGGAACCACGACACCAGAATAATCGACAGTAAACCACCGCCAACAATACCAATATTATTGGCAAAGTAGTCAATGATGTCGACAAAGGTAATCGCACTATGGGTCGAGAAAATCAGGGTCGAAACAATGGCAGAACCACCGGCAATAATGCTGACCGATTTTTTACGTGACCAGCCTAACTTGTCCTGGAAAGCTGAAATCGGCACTTCCAGAATACTGACCATGGAAGTAATCCCGGCAACGGTCAACGAGGCAAAAAACAGGAAGCCAAATAAGTCGCCGCCTGCGCCCATGCTGGAAATAATTTTCGGGAAGGCAATAAAAGCCAGACCAATACCGCCAGATACCACTTCCTCCACGGTTGAGCCTGAGCTGAACGCCATAAAGCCCAAAGCCGCAAATACCCCGATACCGGCCAGAATTTCAAAAGATGAGTTGGCCAGCGCAACCACCGCACCGGAACCGGTCATATTGGTTTTACGCTTTAAATATGAAGCATAGGTCAGCATGATCCCGAAGCCGACAGACAGCGAGAAGAAGATATGACCAAATGCGGCCAGCCAGACTTTATAGTTGCCCATCGCTTCCCAGTTCGGGGTAAAGAAGGCATTTAAACCTGCGGTTGCACCCGGTAAACGGATCGCCTGAATCACCAGAATCGTGAACAGTACCACCAGTAACGGCATAAAGATTTTATTGGCCAGTTCCACACCACGACGTACACCACCGTAGAGAATGAACATCACCACCGCCCAGACAATCACCAGACCGAAGAATAAGGTCGGTACAAAGCCCAAGGCCAGCCCTTCGCCATTTTGCAAATAGGAATTAAAGAAGAAGGCCTGGGTGTCTGCCCCCCATTTCTGGCCAATCGCGTAGTACATATAACTACCAGCCCAGGACAGAACGCTGGCATAGTAAATCCCGATGACCAAGGTCACCATCACCTGCCACCAGCCCAAGGACTCGCTGTTCATGAGCTTTTTATACGCCAGTGGCGGCGCTTTACGGAACTTATGTCCGACCGCGTAATCTAAATATAATAACGGCAAACCAGCAGCAAAAATTGCCACCAGATACGGCACCAGGAAGGCACCACCACCATTTTCGTAAGCCACATAGGGAAAACGCCAAATATTCCCCAAGCCTACAGCTGAACCAATCGCTGCAATAATAAAGCCTGATCGCGCGGACCAGTTTTCACGATTTCCTGACATAAAACACCTAAACCTAGATGCTTTTTTCACTGCTTTTTATGTGGTTTTCTCGCAAGCAAAAAAGCACCATGCAATATTAATCTTGAGTGTTTGATTTAGCCTTGACCTTTTGGGTACTGGTTTCTAAATGACAAACAGGGAGTGGATGACGAAAACTTGCTTAAAGTGCATCGTGAAGACTCCCTTTTATATGGTTCAACAATACTCACTTTTAAAAAATTATTCTGTAATTTCTGCTCCAAATCTTGGGTTTTTATAATCTATCCTGATTCAACCGCTCAATTAATCAGCTTATTTATTGTACAATTTTGGTTATGAATTACCAAACTTTTTGGAATATATTATGAAGTAAAACTGAAAACTCAATTGCCATCCTTTAAACGGTCATTTATACCCGATGATATAAAATGCCTATCACCTACCCGCACTGCTTTCTTCGGATACTGTATTTCATCAATAGATTGCCGTGATCCATAGATGAGGATGCATCAAGTTCAATATTGCCCTTGATGCATCTCCCAGCGATCAACCCTGTTGATGGATCACCAGCAAACGCTCTTCCTGCATATCACGAATTGCCGATTGAATTCCCTCGCGGCCCAGACCCGAATCCTTGACCCCGCCATACGGCATGTTATCGACCCGGAATGATGGAATATCGTTAATAATCACCCCGCCAACATGCAGCTGGTCCCAGGCATACAGCATCTGCTGCAGATTCTGAGTATAGACCCCGGCCTGCAAACCAAAGCGGCTCTGGTTAATCCGTTCAATGCCCTGCTCAAACTGTTCATACGGCTCCAGAATAGCCACCGGACCAAAAGCTTCATTCTGGTAAATTTCCGATGTTGGCGAAACCTGCTCCAGTAGTGTCGGCTCGAACATCACCCCCTGCTGTTCGCCGCCCACCAGTACCGTCGCGCCTTCTGCTACGGCCTGATCCAGCCATTTTTTCAGGCGCACGGCTTCGTTCTCTTTAATCATCGGCCCAACCAAAGCGCTGTCCAGACGCGGATCAGCTGCCCGTAATGACTGCAAACGGCTGACCAGTTTATCTTTAAGCTGTGTGTAAATCGCGCGATGCACCAGAATACGCTGCACACTAATACACACCTGTCCGGCATGGTTATAGGCACCGCCAATTAACCGGTCAACCAGCGCATCATTGACCTCGGTATCGGCCTCAATCATCACGGCAGCATTGCCGCCCAGCTCCAGCGTGACCTTTTTACGTCCGGCACGCGCTTTCATATCCCAGCCCACCACATCAGAACCGGTAAAGCTCAGCAGTTTAAAGCGGTCATCGGTGACCAGCACATCGGCCTGCTCACGCGGACAGGGCAATACCGAAAAGGCACCAGCCGGTAAATCGGTTTCTGCCAGAATCTCGGCAATTTTTAAGGCAGAAATCGGGGTTAGGCTGGCCGGTTTTAAAACAAAGGGACAGCCGGCAGCAATCGCGGGTGCAATTTTATGGGCAGTTAAATTCAGAGGAAAATTAAATGGACTGATCAGCGACACTGCGCCAATCGGTACCTGTTTGCTGATGCCCTGATAACTGCAAGCCGCAGCAGTCACCGCCAATGGCATCATCCGGCCCTGATCCATCTGGGTTACTGCATCCGCAGCCAGTTGGAAGGTATTGATTAAGCGCTCTACTTCAGCAGCGGCAGCCCTTTTCGGTTTACCGCCTTCAATAATCAGCAGTTCGGTGAGCTCGGCCCGGCATTCCTGAAAACGCTGCACACAATGCAGCAGGATTTTCTGTTTCTGAAACGGTTTTAACGCCGCCATCGCCGCTTCCGCCTGGACTGCGGCCTGAATCGCCTGCTCTAGCGTCTCTGCATCGGCCAGCGCCACACGTGCATAACAGCGCTGCAGATACTTATCTTCGACCTCTAGCCACTGGCCGGTCACATGCGGCTGTCCAGCCAGATATAAAGGATAATCGTGCGGATGATCAGTGTGCGTAGCCATGTGCAGGTCCTCTATTTTTTGCATGATGCGTCAATGCAATTTATACCAATTCCCGATATGATGCGCCGAGATGTTTCCCGGTTCCATCCTCCACAATAAATTTATTCTGAGAATATACAAGCTCTACAGGGATTTTTATGCGTACACGTCCAGCATTGTGTTTCATCCTCGGTCTTGACTGTTTTAGCGCCGCACAGGCCGATATTATTGGTGTTAAAGGTAGCGTCGATTACTGGCATTATAACAGTGACTTATCGAGTGCCTTGGGCCAACCCGAGATGAAAGATGACTCCAGTTTGTCTTTTGCCTTAGCGGTTGAACATCCAGTACCGTTATTACCGAATGTCAAAATCAAGCACAGCACACTTGAGGCAGAATCAGAACGCGAAGTTCTGAATGAAAAAATGGAGCGGATCGACCTCGATTATTCCGACTTCATTGTCTATTACGAAATTCTGGACAATATTGTCAGTGCCGATATTGGTGTGGGTGCCAAGGTGCTGGACGGTACCGTGCAGCAGAATTTAACCGAAGTGGAACAGGTCAGTGAAACCTTGCCAATGCTGTATGCCGAAGCCGGGGTGAAACTGCCTTTTACCGGTTTAAGTGCCAAAGCCGAAGCCAGCTATGCCAAGTTTGATGATACTGTCATTAGCGATGCACAGGCAGAACTGAAATATAATTTTATTGATAATTTACTGGTCGATGTCGGGCTGAAGGCCGGTTACCGCATTTTAGATGTGGAACTGAACGAAGGTGATGAGCGTAATCTCCAGCTGGATTTTAAAGGTCCTTATCTCGGGCTGGAAGCACACTTCTAAGCCAGGCAAATTATCTTTATACCTTTAAACAAAAAGCCTCTACTGAGGCTTTTTGTTGGTTTAGATGAATTACATCGGTTTAGCTATAAGAGCGACTGGCCTTAGACACCACCGGTGGCGTTTCAGTAACCGGCTCAGAGGCTTTCTGGATGCGAATCAGGGCAACTGCAATTGCACCAATCACCGCTGGAATCGCCACCGCCAAGAAATTCAGTTTATGCGGTAATTCCATACCCAATAGCAGCCCAATAATAATCGGGCCGACAATTGCACCCACGCGACCAACCGCAGAGGCACAACCAATCCCGGTTGAACGTACCGCTAGTGGATAATACTGCGCCACAAAGCTGTATAGCAGAATACTACTGCCAATTGCGGAAGCCCCAGCCAGCGCCACCAGTAGGTAAATCACCGGTTGTGGCGAGTTAAAGCCTAATCCAACCAGCGCCACAGCCCCCATCAGGAACATGCCAATAATCACCGGTTTTAAATGGAAACGGTCTGCCAGAATCCCGCCGCCAATGGTGCCAATTACTGCGCCAATATTCATCGACATCAGGAACATCAGGCTGCTACCCAGCGAGTAACCAGCGGCCATCATTAGTTTTGGTAACCAGCTGCCCAGTGCATAGACCATCAATAAACACATAAAGAAGCAGCACCAGAACAATAAGGTACTCATGCCACGGTTTTGCTTAAATAAGGCGGCAATAGAGGCATCCGGCACCTGTACTTCATTTAAGACCAGTTGAGTCTGCGCACTGACTTTTTCTTCTGGCGTGATTTTCTGGATAATCTGGCGCGCTTTTTCATCCTGCTGTTTTTTCACTAAAAAGGTCAATGATTCAGGTAAAAACTTCCACAAGATCGGTAACAGTAACAGTGGAATACCCGCGATATAGAACATCACTTCCCAGCCAAAACTTGGAGTTAACCAGGCACCCAGTAACGCAGCCATAATACCGCCGACCGCATACCCACTAAACATGGTGGTCACCAAGGTACTGCGCAGTTTTTGTGGTGCATATTCAGAGGTTAAGGCCACCAGATTCGGTAATACTCCGCCAATTCCTAAACCGGCAATAAAGCGCAAAATTCCGAATTCAGTCGGGTTAGATGCGAAACCGCCCCAGAAGGTAAAACCGCTAAATAAGGTCACACAAATTAAAATGACATTTTTACGGCCAATCTTATCGGCCAGCATGCCAAAAAACATGGCACCGAACATCATTCCGGCCAGGGCAGTACTGGCCAACATGCCTGCTTGCACAGCAGTCATATTCCATTCTTGCATCAGTAGTGGTAGGGCTACGCCATTAATCGCCAGGTCATAACCGTCAAAGATGACTACAAATAAACACCAGAGTACGACGTTTAAATGAAAAGGTTTGAACTTCGCCTTGTCCACTACAGCATTCACATTCATTGTTGTTGCTGTCATTAATCCTCACCTCCAATTGTGAGATTTTATTCTTAATATGAAAAAATGAACAATCATTCACTTTTGTCTATAAAATGAATGATTATTCATTTTTTGTCTATGGATAAAAGGTCTAAATGATAAATTTTTCTTAAAAATCAGATTTGATTTAGCAATAAAGCTCAATTTCAGAGCAGAAAATTTAGTTATAAATCTTATAATTAGTGGAAACTTATTCTATTTTTTAAAATTTTTATATTACAAAACAGTGAAATAAAAGCTTCATCATTGCAATTTTTAAGACAGGCTTAAATGACAACTTCTACCACACAAATTTGCAAATAAATGTAAAAATTGTGTCATAAAGCCAGAAAAATACTATCCAAGTCGTAGATGTAGAAACTAGAAATTACGCCCATAAAAAAATCCCCCTGCTGTTTAAGCTAGGGGGATTTTGAATTAATGAGCTGGCGATGACTTACTCTCACATGGGTAACCCCACACTACCATCAGCGCTAAGAGGTTTCACTTCTGAGTTCGGGA
>NZ_VPBF01000010.1:0-82331 GCF_013418865.1 Acinetobacter sp. YH12117 | reverse complement strand
GAGATCCATGCACGTGTAGCAGTCCTTAACAGATTTACGGAATTAGGTCGCCCACTTACCCAAGTTACGCCTTAAATTTGGCTCAATTAGGGGCGCTTTGCATTTCAAATCTTTGTGCAACAAAGCCTTTATACATTCAAAATATTCAAAAGATGTAACAAATTCTGCGAGTCAATTGCAAGATGTAGTAGGTCAAGGAATTAAAAACCTTGGAAATATGCACTTTACTAGTAAGCAAATAGTTTTTAAAAATTCTAATAGTTTAGCAGGCTTTTATAAGAGTGGAAAAGGAGCTAATGGGGAAGGCACAGGAGTTCAAACAAATATTTCTAGAATCCGAAAGAGTTCTGGTAATATTGAAAATGATATTAATTTAATTTTAAAAAATCCAAAATTGCATAGAAAATGTATTTTGGCATGTAATTTTATTTCAAAATCTTATATCGAAGCCGAATTTAATAAAATTAAACAGGGGCAGAAAGTAAGAGGAAATATAACACAGTGGTTATGGATTCTCTCATCATTCTCCCATGCAGCTAAAGATGCTGGAGTCTTTCCAATGATTTATTGTGCAGCGTAAACAGTACATGTTTTTTAAATATGGGTTTAGCAAATAGTCAGTAATAACCAAATCTCTGTAAAGCCAGCTTAATTTTCTATCAAAATTATCCTTCGCCCAAACGCCATCATCACTCGTCGAAATGGACAATAGACAATCATCACAGATTGGTTATACTGAATAGACCATTTCTAAATCATACGGAGAACAAAGATGGTAACTGCAGGCGACAAGCCAGGAACAGGCTTCTATTTTTGTGTCCAATGCGGACATCGCGTTTACTTAGAAATTGGTACAGACCGTTTACCCCCGTGTACCAAATGCCAAGGCAATCAATTTAACAATAAGAATGCCTAAGCAACAGCACTCAAACAGTTACCCTCTGTTTTGAATGAAAGCCCTATCACACGATAGGGCTTTTTAATGGGATCAATAAAAATATGCTGAATTTTCAGGGTGTTAGAACAGTTGAAGCCCTACAAAAAGAAAGCACAAAATCAAGATACAAATTGAGTGGGTTTGAGGTTCTATCTTATTGAAAAGGAATAATAAAAATTAAGGTGTTTATTGTTTGGTTTTGTTTGAAAAATAGCCATTAATCCTCATATTGAATAAGACATATAGCATATTTCAGGTGCAGTCTTTGCAACATTATCTTGATCTTAACCATGACTCTGGTGTGGCCAATTATGAAATTGGTCAAGAGTTTATTCGGGTTCAGTTCCGTAAAAATAGCAGGGTCTATACTTATAGCTATGCCAGCGCCGGTGTGCAGCATGTCGAGAATATGAAACAGCTGGCCCAATATGGCGATGGGCTGAATGCCTATATCAACCGTTATACTCGCTGGCTGTATTTAAAATAAATAACTGGCCTGTTTTTTGCTTCATGATGCTTCCTAGGAGCGCCACATCCACTTTCGGGTGGATGCTGGTTTTAAAGAAAAATCATCAGGAGCAAAGCCATGTCAAACTCTCAAGCTGCCGATTCTTATACTCAATTGCCGGTCAAGGCGCATCTGCTGGCGGGTTGGCCGTTACTGCTGGTGCTGTTTGGTGGTGCCATTGGGGTGGTTTATGCCGTGCTGGCTTACATGCTGAATATCAAAATTTATCAATCGACCTTATCTAAACTGAATAAAGTCTTGGCCAATTTGCTCTGTGGCATGTCAGCCTTAAGTGGCTGGTGGTTTAGCGCCCAGCTCATTCAAGGACAGTTATTTTAAACAGCTCGATACCTCACGATTAAAGATCTGCAATGTCCTGAACCGGGCAGAATAATCTATGCCTGAATATTCCAGAAAAATACGGAATCATGAAAAAGAATCATGATTATGGCAGCTTGAAAATAAAAAATTCTATCTAAACCGTTTGATGTGAGAAAAATTATCAAAAAGATGAAAAAACGCCGTAGCTTAGGAAAACAATCCCGCCGGCTTTTGACTATTCTATTGCTCAAGGGTGAAAGGGGATCGAAAAGAGTAGATTGCTACCAGTAACGTATCACGTGCGTGTAGTACTTACCCACAAGGTCTCGATTCGGCTTAGGACGCTATAGATCAGAAGTTTATAGGCAAAAAGTTAGAACTTACCAAGTTTTAATTGTATTAGTTCAGACTTGATCGTACATTCTTCTTGAAAAAGAGAAAGTTACCCGTTTTGATAAAGGTGTCGAAATCTTAATCAAACAAAGGTAACTTTCTTATGTTGCATACTAACAATCAAATCATTAAACACAAAGTAGGTCTGCTCAATTTAGCTGAAGAGCTTCAGAATGTATCCAGAGCATGCAAAGTGATGGGTGTTTCAAGAGATACATTTTATCGCTATCAAGAGTTAGTGAAGTCTGGTGATATTGACGCACTGATCAATAAATCCCGTCGAGTACCAAATTTAAAAAACCGTGTAGATGATGCTACTGAACAGGCTGTTATTGATTTCGCAATTCAATATCCCGCATATGGTCAGCACCGTACGAGTAATGAATTACGCAAGAAGGGTGTATTCGTTTCAGGGAGTGGGGTTCGCTCTATATGGCTTCGTCATGATTTAGAAAACTTTAAGAAGCGTTTAAAAGCACTTGAGGCTAAAGTGGCACAGGATGGTATTGAATTAAATGATCAGCAGATTGCGGCACTTGAACGTAAGCATGAGGATGACGTTGCTTGTGGTGAAATCGAAACAGCTCATCCAGGCTATTTAGGCGCGCAAGACACCTTTTATGTCGGGAATCTCAAAGGTGTTGGACGAATCTACCAACAAACATTCATCGACACTTATAGCAAGGTCGTTCATTGCAAGCTCTATACAACAAAAACACCGATTACAGCGGCTGATTTACTCAATGATCGTGTGTTGCCATTTTATCAATCTCAGGACTTACCAATGCTTCGCATCCTCACAGACAGAGGTACTGAGTATTGCGGTAAGGTAGAACAACATGACTATGAGTTGTATCTGGCAGTTAATGATATTGATCACACGAAGACAAAAGCAGCTTCCCCGCAAACAAATGGTATATGTGAGCGTTTCCATAAGACGATTTTGCAGGAGTTCTATCAAATTACATTTAGGAAGAAGCTTTATAGCTCATTGGAAGAATTACAAGTTGATCTAGACGATTGGCTGAAATTCTATAATACTGAACGAACTCATCAAGGAAAAATGTGCTGTGGTCGTACACCACTTGAAACTTTACTTGATGGAAAACGGATTTGGGCTGAGAAAAATTTAGCTCAAATTTAACCTGACAGGCACAATAAAAAATGGGTAACTGTCAGATCAGGTTTGAGCTAGTACATTTTAATAGTTGAAGTATTTCCCGCTCCCTTAAAAATAAAAATTTCAACATCTCTATTCTTCTTTATCTTTTTGTTATTCCTATTTCACTATATTCGTTTAAATCACCTTCATTTTCCTTTCAGTTATCGCAACCTTATTTGCCAGAATCCTACAGGGTACTGAAAGCAGCTATGCTATAAAAAATAAAAACTACCGAGCAGAACAATGAAAATTTATGTCACCAGTCTTATAGTCGATGATCAGGAAAAAGCCTTGCAGTTTTATACTCAGATACTTGGTTTTCGGCTAAAACAGGATGTCCCGGTGGGTGAATATCGCTGGTTGACGCTGGTTTCTCCCGAGCAGCCAGATGGTGTTGAGCTGCTACTAGAACCGGATGTGCATCCCGCAGCGAAAGCCTTTAAAGCCGTCATCAAGGCAGATGGTATTGCTTATACCTCATTTCAGGTCAACGATCTTGAGGCAGAATATCAGCGTTTACTCGCGCTAGGTGTGGTTTTTACTCAAGCACCGATGCTGGCTGGCAATGTGAAAATTGCCGTGCTGGAAGATGGCTGTGGTAATTTAATTCAACTGATGCAGCCGCTGTCTTGAGCCATCATAATCACTTAGATAAATTCTCTTAAAATCGCCATTTTCTGCAAAATAAAATGAAGAATTTAACCTAGTGTATAAAAATTTCTTGTGATTAAGCTTTATTAGGGAAAATTTCCTGAAAATATTTTAAATTGACTGATCTTCGGAAAACAATTTCGGCAGGCTTTGACTACTATATCTCTCAAGGGTGTGACGGGATCGAAAAGAGTAGCATGCTGTCAGCGGCGCAAAACGCGAGTGCAGTACTCACCCAAAAGGTCTCGATTCGGCTTAGGACGCTATAGATCAGAAGTTTATAGGCTATAAGATCATGACGTACAACGTGATGATAGTTGAAGTAAACAGCAAGTTTTCCCTGACACCCTAAAAAATTCCGTGCATGACCAGAACAATGAACTATAAAAATCAAACTCGAAAAACCAGAGAATAAAAACTATTTCTCTCCAGTAGCTTCCAGATTAAATATCTATCTTCTCAATAGATTGACAGCAGATTGGCCGCTTGATATTTTGCCCGCTTTCGACTCCCAAGCTGTACCGCCATGCCTTTAAACGACAACTTTGTATATTGCCCGCCGCAAGAGCCACTGGTCCTGGTCTATGAAGATGATGATCTGGTGGTGATTGAAAAGCCAGCAGGTTTGCTGTCGGTGCCGGGGCGGTTGCCGGAGCATCAGGACAGTGCCTATTTACGCGTGTTGGCGCGCTATCCACAGGCCAAAATTACCCATCGTTTAGATATGGCCACCTCGGGTATTCTGATGTTTGCCAAACATCGTGATGCAGAAGTAGCGGTGAGTAAAATGTTTCAGGCGCGCACCGTGACCAAGCACTATATTGCCCTGGTACAGGGCAAACTCGACGGAGATGGCAAAGTTGAGGTGCCATTAATTACCGACTGGGAAAACCGGCCGCGTCAGATGGTGCATTTTGAACTGGGCAAGCCGGCACAAACTTTATATCAGGGACTGGACTATAATGTCGAGATGGACATCAGCCGGGTATTGCTGACCCCAATTACCGGACGTTCACACCAGCTACGCGTGCATATGCAGTATATCGGCCATCCAATTACCGGCGATAAGCTGTATCATCCAGAACCTGCACGCAGTCCCCTAAAACGCATGGCCTTGCATGCCAGTTATCTGGCTTTTACTCAGCCTTTAAGCGGTGCCGCGGTTGAAATTCATGGACAGGTGCCGTTTTAAGCAGTTGATCCGATTTGGAGTGCTCTCCCCAAAACAGGGGATTGCCGATCCGGATAGAGATCAGGATGATAGAACAGAAAAAAATTAAGCGCTCTATCTCGGAACTGCAACAAAATTAGGGTAAGCTGACCATTAGAACAACAACACAGAACAAGGACAAAATGATGTCACGCGATTATGAACAATTTCCAGATGACGACAACGGCAACGTACTTTGGCAAATGCATGAAGATGGTGATGATCTGGACGAGGCACATGAAATTGAATATTCGATTGCCTTTACCGACCAGGAACAGGCTGAACGTTGTGCCTTATTTCTGTTAAATGAAGAACAAAAAATTTCTTTATTTCAGGATGATGATTCTGGTGTGACCGAATGGATTATTACCATTTATGTTTATATGGAACCGGCCTATGCCGATATTGTTGATTTAGAAGAATGGTTCACCAAAATCGCCAACCAGTTCCAGGGTGAATATGATGGCTGGGGCTGCATGGCCTATGTCTATGATGATGAAGACGAAGAAGAAAACTATCCAGTTTAACCCCATTTTCTAGTACAAAAAAGCATGCCGGAGCGCATGCTTTTTTGCTTTACGCTCGCTTCAACCAAAGTCATACACAGGCCCAAGGCAGAAGGCGTAGACTGAAAATTATTCGCTGTCAACAGGTGATGTCATGCAACACAGCGTACAGTTACACCGTATATTTCAGGCGCCGTTATCACGGGTGTATCGGGCCTTTGTCGATCCGCATGCTTTAGTCAAATGGATGGCGCCACATGGTTTTATCGTGCAGATTGAACAGTTTGAACCCGTGGTCAACGGTCAATATAAAATTGCCTTTTGTAATTTGAGCACGGGCAAAAGCCACGGTTTTCACGGGCAGTATCTGGAAGTGATTCCCGAGCAGCGACTGCGTTATCAGGATGAGTTTGATAGCCCGGATTTACCCGGACTGATTCAGGTCACAATTGAGTTTAAGGCGGTATCGGTCGGAACCGAAGTCTGGATTCAGCAGGACAATCTGCCCGATGCCATTCCCGTCGATGGCTGTTATTTGGGCTGGCAGGAATGTCTGGATTTACTCAGCCTGCTGGTGACCCCTGACATTCCGGATGAGTAAAACCATGCCCATTGCTACCAAACGTATTTATCAGGCTGTAAGCAAGCAGGACGGTACCCGGATTCTGCTGGACCGGATCTGGCCGCGCGGGATCAAAAAAGCCGATGCCCAGATTGACCTGTGGCCGAAGGATTTAACCCCCTCGACCGAACTGCGTAAATGGTTCCATGAAGATACTGAGCGGCACTGGCCCGAGTTTCAGCAGCGTTATCGGCAAGAGTTGCAGCAGCATTTGGACGCGGTGGAGGAAATCCGGCAACTGGCGCAGAAGGGACCAATTACCCTGTTAACCGCAGCAGAAAACGAACAGCATAATCATCTGCAGGTGTTTAAACAGCTGCTGGAACACCCGGGCAAATAACACAAATATTGTTATTAATCCCTAAACCGGTTAGGGATTTTAACGTGATGAAAAATATAAATGTTATAGTAGACCTTTATATTTTTTATTTTGCTCGTTTCGAGGTTTTTATGTCTTTACCGAATTGCCCAAAATGCCAGTCCGAATATACCTATCAAGATGGTGACTTGCTGATTTGTCCTGAATGCGCACATGAATGGAAAGAAGGGGAGCAGGCAGAAGCCGAGGCCGGCGCCATCATTAAAGATGCCAATGGTAATGTACTGGCCGATGGCGATACCGTGACGGTGATTAAAGACCTGAAAATTAAAGGTTCATCTTCTGTGGTGAAAGTGGGTACCAAAGTGAAAAATATCCGCCTATTGCCAGAAGCATCAGATGGTCATGATATTGACTGTAAAGTAGATGGTATTGGCGCAATTAAACTGAAATCGGAATATGTGAAAAAAGCATAATCGCACTGTTTCTCTTGGGTTTTATCTTGCTTTGAAGCAGGGTAAAACCCTGAATTTTTAAGATCACATCTGCACCATATCGGGAGAAGGCTGATGCCACATATCCATCTTGAATATTCAGATCAGCTGCAGGCGCTTGAAATGAAGCCTTTGCTCAGTCGTATCAACCGGACGCTGGTCGAGAATGGCCTGTTTGCTAATGCCTCTGATATTAAAAGTCGCGCCATCTGCCAGCAGGACTATGTGATTGGACTGGATGAAAGCGCACAGGCCTATGTGCATGCCAAAATCTCGATTTTAAAAGGCCGTAGTACCGCCCTAAAGCAGGAAATTTCCCGGACCGTGCTGGAGGTGTTGCAGGATTATCTGCCGCCACAGAATGAATTGACGTTGCAACTGTGTGTCGAAATTCTGGAAATGGACCCGGATATTTACAGCAAAGCCATCATTCATCCTTAATATTTTTCCCTTGCAATGGCACAGTTGTGTATGTGGCATTTTGCTGCTTTCAATACTTTCCCATCTTCATCTTCTGTGCTGTTTCTTGCTGAAATTAGGCGTTTTTTTACAGGAATCTATTTGAAATAAAGAGCCGAAGCTCGTAAATAATAAATAAAGAGCAACAGGATGTGCCCAGCCATGCGAAAACAGAACAATAAACCGGGTCTGCTCCAGCCCGAAGCGAAGCCGCCGCGTCCCCATCACTGGAAGCCGGAAAAATCTGCCGCCAGTTGGGTCAAGCGGGATATTGAAACCCAGAATATTGTCCGGGTGATGGCCGGTTTTGTGATTAGCGCGGTGATTATTGCGGCGCTGTATTTTGGTCAGGATGTGCTGATTCCGCTGGCACTGGCTATTTTGCTGGCATTTTTGCTGGAACCGCTGGTGTCACGGCTAAAAAAATGGGGGCTGCCACAGCTGCCGTCGATTGCCATTGTCATGATTTTCACCATTAGTGTGCTGGCTGGACTGGGCAGTTATCTGGGTTTTCAGCTCAAGGATTTAAGTCAGGAATTACCGCAATATCAGGACACCATTCAGCAAAAACTGAATACGGTGAAATCGCTAACCTCTGGCCCTAGTGCCTGGGATGGGGCCAAAACCACTTTCGATACGGTGGAAAGCTCGTTTGAAGGCATCAATCAGGTCGAGCAGGAAAAGGGTGTGCAGAATGTCAAGGTGGTCGGACTGGAGCAAAGTCCTTCCGATGCCGCCATGGCGTGGGGCAGCAAGATTTTAAGCCCGATTGCCACCATTGGTATCGTATTTTTATTTGTGGTGCTGATTTTAATTAGCCGTAAAGATCTGCATGACCGCTTGTTGCGTCTGCTTGGCGGTAATTTGAATATTGGTACCGATGTGCTGGATGAAGCCGGCCAGCGCATTGGTACCTATTTGCGCATGCAATTGCTGGTCAATGTCACCTATGGCATTCCGATGGCAGCCGGACTGTGGTTTATTGGCGTGCCTGCGGCCATCATGTGGGGCATGCTGGCGGTGGTGCTGCGCTTTGTGCCTTATGTCGGCCCGATCATTTCTGCGGTGTTCCCGTTAACGCTGGCTTTTGCGGTGGATCCAGGCTGGAATATGTTCCTCTGGACGCTGGGCCTGATTCTGCTGCTGGAGCTGATCAGTAATAACATCATTGAGCCGTGGTTATATGGCGAAAGTACCGGCCTGACTACCTTGTCGATTATTCTGGCTGCCACCTTCTGGACCTTAATCTGGGGACCAATTGGTCTGATTTTATCAACACCGTTAACGGCCTGTTTGCTGGTGCTGTCGCACTATATTCCGGCGTTGGGCTTTGTCAAAGTGTTAATTGGCAGTGCCCCGGTGCTGTCACCGCCCGAACGTTTTTATCAGCGTTTGGTGGCCGATGAAGTACATGATGCGCTGGATGTGGCTAATGCATATATCCAGCAGGAGCTGCCGAAAAAAACGAATAAAGAAGCGCTGGTCCGGAAAATCAATAATTTCTATGATGAAGTGGCGATTCCTGCGATTTGCCTGTTTTCGCAGGTCCATAATACCGAGGCCAGCGCCGAACACCGTTTGCGCATGCATCAGGGTTTAAAACGGTTTAATCATGAATTTCAGCAGCAATATCCGCTACAGACCGAACTGAACAACCCCAAAGTCATGTGTCTGGGGGCACGTTGGGAGGTGGATGTGCTGGCCTCTGCCATGCTGGCCCATGGTCTGAACCTGAAAAAGATTGCCGCCTGTAGCCATGCCGATGCCTTGATTCAATCGCGCTCGGATGTGTTGAGTGCCGTGCCGGAATCGACCGACATCATCTGTATCACTATTTTTCATCAGCAACCGATGGCGCAAATCCGCCTGTTGAACCACCGGATACGCACACTAAAACCGCAGATCAAACTGGTGTTTGCTTTGCTGGGCAATCAGTCGACGCATTTGCGTGATGAGATTGAGCGTCTGTTTCAGCCTGAAGCTGTGGTGAATAGTGTGAATGAACTGATGCTGAATATGGATATGCTGCTGATGGCACAAGGGGAAAACCCGGCGGCGGCACTGATGCATGACAATGAGGCTGAACGTTTACAAGCTTTGCATGAACTGGATTTATTGCAGTCGGAATTGCTGCCAATTTACAGCCAGTATATTGAAGAAGCGCGGCAGGCCTTTGATGTGAAATATGCCCAGATTTCGCTGGTCGATGCCGGGCAGGTGCATACTCCGGCTAGTCCGCTGGCAGAAGCGGTGGAGTCGCCGATCCACGCAGCGCAGCGCCGTGAAGAATCGATTTGTACCCATCTGGTTTATCAGAATGAAGCGCTGGTCATTGAAGATATTCAGCGTGATCCACGCTTCCGGCAGTATCCTCATCTGGCCAGACAGAAAATCCGTTTTTATGCCGGGGTGCCAATTCAAAGCAAACAGGGCTTGGCCATAGGCAGCTTATGTATTCTGGACAAGCAGGTGCGGCAGATGTCTGAAGAAGATCTGGATTTGCTGAAAGCACTGGCGCTGGATTTACAGGAGACCTTAAGCAGTGAGCGATTACGCAAACAGAAGCTGGAGGAAATCCAGCGTTTGGGCCAGGCCGATTTAAGTCAGGCCGTGGTGACAGATTCCTAATGATTGCATCCTTGTCCACATACGGCTGTTTGCATCTGGCCGTTAGGTTATCGTTTAAAACTAGGGGAGAGCAGTTCGTTGGCCTTTCATGATTTTTATCGCTTAAGTTCGCATGCGGTAATTTGTAATGCCCAGCAGCAGGTGCTGTTACTTAAAGCTACCTATGCCGATCAGGCCTGGGGCTTACCGGGTGGCGCGCTGGATATGGGGGAAACCATCCACGAGGCCTTAATTCGGGAATGTCAGGAAGAAATTGGCTGTCAGGTGCAGGTGGGGTATTTGTCGGGTGTGTATTTTCATGCAGCGGTGCAATCCCATGCTTTTATTTTTCGCTGTCATGTACCGGAAGATGCACAGATTCAGCTAAGCGATGAACATGCCGAATATCGCTGGTTTGATCTGGCGCAACTGGCGCCGGTTCAGCGGACTCGGGTAGAAGATTGTCTGAATTTTCAGGGCAATGTCATCAGCCGGAGTTTTTAACCTGCGGCTTGCAAAATGATTACACAAAAGTGATCAAACGGCTGTTAGACAAGCCCTGTAAACAGCCGCGACAATGTTTGGCTCAGGGTACTGCGTGTTGCGAGGCTTGCAGGGTGGCAATAATCTCATCCAGCTTTTTGATGCGTTTAACCTCATCCCACAGCGCTTTGGCTTCCGGATAATGCTTTGACATCATGCCCAGCCATTGTTTATAACGCCCCAGCATACCAATTTCGGTTTTGGCCGGACCGTGAATAAAGCGGATTTGCAAATCAAGCAGATCTTGCCAGCTCAGTAAGGGTGCATCAGAGTTCTGGCGGATACATTGGGTGAGGTCAGGGGTGGTGACGGCACCACGACCAATCATTAAATCTTCACAGCCCGATTCTAACTGGCATTGTTTGGCATCGGCATTGGTCCAGATTTCCCCATTGGCAATCACATTAATCTTCAAGGCTTCACGAATCGGGGCCAGCTGATCCCAAAAGGCCGGCGGGGTATAACCATCGGCTTTGGTGCGCGCATGGACCGTGACCCAGGAGGCGCCTGCATCTTCAATGGCATGGGCATTGTCCAGCATGAAGTTGCGATCCATATAGCCTAAGCGCATTTTGGCAGAAACCGGAATATGTGCCGGCACGGCATCGCGCACAGCTTTGACCAGCTCATGTACCACTTCCGGTTCATCTAGCAGGACCGAACCGCCACGATGACGGTTTACGGTTTTGGCCGGACAACCAAAGTTCAGGTCAATCGCTGGTGCGCCCATGGCTGCAACTTTGACTGCATTAGCGGCTAGCATGTCCGGGTTGTTGCCCAGAAACTGCACATGCACTGGGGTGCCAGCCGCAGTTTTACCGCCGTTCAATAATTCCGGGCAATAGCTGTGATAGATATGATCGGGCAGGATTGAGTCGGTGACCCGAATAAACTCAGTCACACACCAGTCGAAGCTGCCGACAGACGTGAGGACATCACGCATGATCGGATCGGTTAAGCCTTCCATGGGTGCAAGCACAAGTTTCAACGCGTTCACCTGTTAATTTGAAAAACGGTGTTATACGTTTTTTTTACCAAGATGTCTAGGAAAAGGTCTTTGAAGTATTGTAGAGCGAGATAAGGCTTAGCCTTTATATTTCGAATAAGAAATTTTATGTTAAAGAAAATATTAAATAATATAATAAATAAGTTATTGAATTTAATTAATTTTTAAAAAAAATATAGATTTTATAAGAAAAATTAATATTTATATCAAAAAAACTTGATTATTTTTATTTTTACTGTATATTTAACTTAACTAGAAAAAAGTCTTGTTTCGGTAAATCTTCCTTAAGTATCGCAGTTTTAGTCATAATCCTTCGTTTTTTAGATTTTAAGTCTCATTCTTTATTATTTTCAAAGTTATTAATCAGTCAATAAAATGACTAAAAAATTATTAAAAATTAGTAGGATATATTATGTCAAACTCAAATGTTGTTAAAGGTACTGTTAAGTGGTTTAACGAAACTAAAGGTTTTGGTTTCATTCAACAAGAATCAGGTCCAGACGTTTTTGCTCATTTCAGCGAAATCGCGAGTTCAGGTTTCAAGACCTTATTTGAAGGCCAGCAAGTTGAATTCAGTGTAGCTCAAGGTCAAAAAGGACCGAATGCTGTAAATATTGTTGCTATCTAAGTAATAATAAGCAGTAATAAAAAGCACTCATAAGTGCTTTTTTTATGCTTTAAAATGTTTTCAAAATTGAAAAAATCTCTAAAAAATAGGATATAAGTTGTTAAAAGTAAATGATTTAATTGCAAAATCTAAAAATGGTACTGAAATTATTGTTTCATTAATTCCTCTACATAAAATGCAAAATACACGTCAAGGTTTAAAACAAGTCGAAGTAGGTAAAAGAGTTCTACTGGAATCTGGAATAGAAGTTGATTTAAATTTGGATGGCCGTACATTTTACACTTCTCTAAATCAGCTATTTAAATTAAATCATAAAGTTTCTTAGCGATAAATTTTTAAACATCAATAATTTATGTGGGATTTCCACTGCAATTTTTTTAAGGAAATATATATGTTTAAACAGACTCTCAGCGTAAAAGACCAGTTTGGCGTTAAACACGCTATTCAAGCCACAGTGGATCATGAGTTTGCCAACACACAATCTCATTTGAATATAAAACATATCACCGTTGATGGTGAAGATATTCGACCTAGTTTTGAAATGCTTTTTCAAAGTACCTTAAGTGGAAAAATATTTAAAATCATCTAGAAATATAGTTTTTATAAAATCTATAGTCTGAATGAAATATCAGGACCTACTCGCTATCATGCGGGTTTTTTATACCTAATATTTATATTTGTAAGCCTTTGCTTATGCGAAACGAGAGTTCACAGCTCTCGTTTTTTTATTCTAAAACTGCTAAAATTCTTATACGCCATTGACGTACTCAAACCTATGCTATTCATTGAAACCAGTATTTTTACCAAGCAAATCAAAGAGCTTGTAAGTGATGAAGAGTATCGTCAGCTCCAGCAAGATCTCTTGGTACAGCCTGATAAAGGTGACTTAATCAAGAATGGCGGTGGCATTCGTAAAGTACGCTGTGCTCAAGGTAATAAAGGTAAAAGTGGCGGTATCCGTGTGATCTATTACTGGGTCACAGAAGATGATCAGATATTTTTCCTAGTGGCTTATCCAAAGTCTACGAAAGATAATCTGACAGACAAAGAGACTTCGATCCTACGTCAATTAGTGAAGGAGCAATTTCATGGATAACAACTTATTTGATGACCTGGTTGCTTCAATCAAAGAAGCTGGTGCCATCAAACGCAATGAAATGAAAGCAAGCCGAGTGACTGAGCTTGAATTACCAGATATTAAAGAAGTACGTGAGAAAACTGGCTTAACCCAGGCAGAGTTTGCTGCACGTTTACATATCAGTGCGAGAACCTTGCAAAACTGGGAACAAGGCCGTCGTTATCCGACTGGTCCTGCAGCGACTTTAATTCGCATTCTGGATGCCCATCCAACTCTGATTTAAAAGTTTAGATAATAAAAAAACCCCGGCATCCTGCCGGGGTTTTTCATCGTTGCTGATTGTGCTGTTGTACCCTCTGGTCCATGTGCAATAACTTATAATTTTTGTTTTATGTTATGGAACTTCCTGTTCCTGATGAGTTCATCATAGGAAAACTCCAGTTTTCAGAATAGCCGCAAATAGCCGATATTCTTGTGCGTTCTAACCTACAAAATAGGCTAAATTTTATCCACAGCAATTGGGGGTAGTTTCGGATCCTGAAAGCCGATGAAATGGGCTCTGCTTGCCAAATTGATCGTTTTTTTAGTCAATTTTACTGGCGAAATGTTACAGATCCGCTTAAAAACTCACCAACTTATTACAAAAGTTGATTTCTGCTGTTTTTGTGATCACGGTTAAAATTCTAAGTAATTGATTTTTAAATTATTATACAAATGCATTTCGTATAATCGCCATTATGTTAAATGGGAGGGAGGAGATTAAGCTAAAATTAGGGTTTTAATTTAGAGAAAGTAATGTCACAGATAAAAATTTATGCTTTAGATGAAACTATAGAATTACATCGTGATAATTTAAGTAAAGCTATCCATCAGGCTTTAGTTAAAGAATTAAAATACCCTGAAGAAAAAAGGTTTCAACGTTTTATTCCACTACAATCCAAAAATTTTATATATCCAGCAGACCGCAGTACATCTTATATAATTATTGAAATTTCCATGTTCGATGGACGAACAAAAGAGACTAAAAAAGCATTTATTAAGACTCTATTCGAAAATATAAACAATCTATGTGGTATTGATTTAAATGATGTTGAGATAACTATATTTGAAACCCCTAAAGAAAACTGGGGCATTAGAGGGGAAAATGCGGATGAACTACAGTTAAATTATAAGGTAAATGTTTAAATTTCCTAAAATTAACATAATACACGTTATACGAAATACTATTTTTTATTCCATATAAATCATAGTCTTATTGTATGGTGAAAAGCTCAGGTACGGATACTTGGGCTTTTTTAATAATTTATCATGTTTCACGCTTATTATTTAATCACTGTTCCACGCTTTTAATGTGGCAAACTGAACAAAAGCATCTTACTTGCCCAAAATCATCTGTAACACAAACTTGGAACCAATAAAGCCAAGCGCCAGCAAGAAGAAGCCAATAATGGTAAAGCGAATGGCTTTCTGGCCACGCCAGCCAAATTTATAACGGCCCAACAGCAGCGCGCCATAGATAAACCAGGAAATAATACTAAAGGCAGTCTTATGCGCTAAGTGCTGGGCAAAGAAGTTATCAATGGTTAGGAAACCAAAACCCAATGCCAGCGTCAGCAGGATAAAGCCGGCAATCAGCATATCAAACAGCAGCTCTTCCATGGCCTGAAACGGTGGCAGCAAATTCACCCAAATCCGGCGTTTCTGTTTGTTTTTCAGCTCCCGGTTCTGAAACCAGAGCAAGACCGCATGAATGGTGGCCATCAGCAAGACCGCATAGGCCGATAACGACAGCAGGATATGAATATCCAGACCTAAAGAATTGTTTTCGACAAACAGGTTTAAACCGCTAAAGGAATGCCCCAGAATCAGGCCGGTTGCGGCCACTGGAATCCCAATCAGGTTTAGCGCAATCACCGGCCGGTAAGTACTAAACAGCACACTTAATAACAGCATTAAGCCTGAGGTAAAGGACATCAGGTTAAACACGTTATAGTTAATGCCCATCGGCAGCAGCATGTCGTTATACAGCACAGCGGCGTGCAAACATAAACCCAAGCCCAGCACAATACCAATAAACCAATGGTTTGGAGCACGCTTGGACATTAAATGCATAAATAAATACCAGAACGAAGTGGTATAAGCGATTAATGCCAGAATCGTGTAAACCAAGGGGAGACTGCTCATGTCAAACCTTTTTCAGGATGATGAATATTCATTTATATAAATTCGATGCGAACTACAGTATCCTATAGCATCTTATGCATAAATTTTCTATTTTAAGAAACATTTTTTTGCTGATGGCTATTTTAAGCGGATTTTGCAATGTTTGATACCTTAACAGAACGACTCACGCAGAGTTTAAGAAATGTTACTGGCTCAGGGCAGCTAACCGAAGACAATATTAAAGATACGTTACGTGAAGTACGTATGGCACTTCTTGAAGCCGATGTGGCGTTACCTGTAACTCGTGAATTCATCGCGAAAGTTAAGGAAGAGGCATTAGGTCAGGAAGTGATGACACAGTTATCACCGGGTCAGGCATTCGTTAAAATCGTTTATGACGAATTAACCAAAATGATGGGCGAGGCCAACGAGAGCCTTGACCTTGCAGCAAAACCACCAGTGGTGGTGCTTCTGGCCGGTTTGCAGGGTGCGGGTAAAACCACCACGGCAGCCAAGCTGGCACGTTTCTTACAGGAACGTCAAAAGAAAAAAGTGGCGATGGTGTCTGCCGACGTTTATCGTCCAGCGGCAATTAAACAGCTGCAAACAGTGGCCGGGGATGTCGGTGCGATTTTCCTGGAATCGAATGCCAATGAACGCCCGATTGATATTGCCAATCGTGCCATTGAGCAGGCAAAAATCCAGTTTGCCGATGTGTTAATTGTCGATACCGCCGGTCGTCTGCATGTCGATGATGACATGATGGACGAAATTAAAGCGCTGCATGCAGCGATTAACCCGACTGAAACCCTGTTCGTGGTTGATGCCATGACCGGTCAGGATGCGGCCAATACTGCCAAAGCCTTTAATGATGCCTTGCCATTAACCGGTGTCATTCTCACCAAAACGGATGGTGATGCGCGTGGTGGTGCGGCGCTGTCGGTGCGTGCCATTACTGGCAAGCCAATCAAATTCCTGGGGATGGGTGAAAAACTCGATGCCCTCGAGCCATTCCATCCGGAACGTGTGGCACAGCGTATTCTGGGCATGGGTGATGTGCTTTCTCTGGTCGAAGAAGTTGAACGCAAAATCGACAAAGAAAAAGCCGAAAAAATGGCGAAAAAACTGCAAAAAGGCGGCAGCTTCAACTTTGAAGACATGCTGATGCAGTTTGAGCAAATGAATAAAATGGGCGGTATGATGGGCTTCCTGGACAAGCTGCCGGGCATGAGTAACTCTGGTATTCAGGATGCGATTGCACAGGCAAACCCAGAGAAGCAGGTGAAAAAGATGGAGGCCATCATCCAGTCGATGACCGTCAAAGAACGCCGTAATCCGGACCTGATGAACCCAAGCCGTAAAAAACGTATTGCGGCCGGTTGTGGTATGGATGTGTCTGAAGTCAATAAACTGATTAAACAGCATGCGCAAATGGCCAAAATGATGAAGAAATTTGCCAATCCATCGGGTATGGCAAAAATGATGAAATCATTGGGCAATCTGCAAAAGCAGTTTGGTGGTGGCGGCGGTATGGGCCCGCTGTTCGGTGGTAAAGAACCGAAAAAATAAGGGATTCAAAACAACAAGGCGCCGGGTGCGCCTTTTTGTTGCTCTCCATTTTTAAGCGATTCAAGCGAACGTGCTGCGGTGATCTTTAAGAAAACCCAACAGACGCTTACCCGAAAGCCGCGCTGTTTCGGGCACACTGATGTGCATCAGGAACGAACAGCGAGCACAACAATGGCACAAATTTATGTGGTACATGGTTATACCGCCAGTCCGGATGAAAACTGGTTTCCCTGGATTCAGGAATATGCCGACCAGCAAAAAGCCAGTCTGAAAGTGTTAAGACTCGATCCATCGCCAACGCCAACTCTGGAAGTGTGGAAGCGGCAAATGGATGAGCAGATCGATGAGATTGACGAAAACACCATTTTCATTGCTCATAGTCTGGGCTGTATTGCCACTTTGCACTTTCTGACCAAGAAACTGAAAACCCAGAAAATTAAACAGGTGGTGCTGGTGGCCGGCTTTAATGGCCGTTTGGGCCGGCTGGACGAGGTCAATCCTTTTATTGATGCCTGTAAAATTGATTTTGACTTGCTAAAACGCCAGATTGCGCATCGGGTGGTGATTTACTCAGCTGGCGATGACCGGGTACTGCCAAAATTCAGTCTGGAACAGGCACGTAGCCTGGATGCCAAAGCCATTGAGGCACAGCATCAGGGACATTTTATTGACTCTCAAGGCTGTACCGAACTGGTGGAAGTCTGGCAGGCAATTCTGCCTCATATTATTGTGGAATAAGCGGTGTAGACTCGTTTGCTGTGGAGTAATGCTGGATATAGCGCTGCAAACCTTTCAGCAATAAGTCCTGTTCGACTAAGGGCTGGTAATGCTGCAGGAATTTGGCAAACAGCGGCGCATCCCCCCCAGTCAGCACCAGTTGCCGCGGGGATTGCTGCATGACATATTCAATACTGCTGAGCAGCCCCAGTAAAATGCCATGATGCACAGCATCCAAGGTATTGGTGCCGGGGCTTAGGTCATCAAAGGCCGCTTCTGGAATCCGGATGCCTTTGGTGTGCTGGATTAAAGAATCACGCTGCAAATATAGGTTGGGCAGAATATAACCTCCCAGATGCTGATGGCCTTGAGTCAGATCAATGGTCAGCGCGGTGCCGCAGCTAATCACACATAAATCTTTGTCGGCTTCAGCCACGGCCAGCACCTGCAACCAGCGGTCAATCCCCAGCTGCTGAATATCATAGCCGCAGCTCAGACCGGCATATTCGGCCTGTACCCGCGCAAAAATCACCGGAATATTCAGGAATTTTAAAATCTGCTGAATCCGTTCATTGTTTTTCTGGTCCTGTACCGAAGATACCCCGACATGGGTCAGGTTCAGGCTTTTAAAATGCTGGATCAGGCCCAGCAGTAAATCGGCCGGAGATTGCAGATGCAGTTCAGCGGCATGTTCTACAATCTGCTGATGTTCGGTAATCCAGTATTTGAGCCGGGTATTGCCAATATCTAACCATAAATTTTTCATGTGCTGCGCTCACTGTCCCGACATTTGCGGGCGTAAACGGCCCTGATAAAACACTTCAACGCCAGAGGCGGTTTCAATCTGAATCGCACCATCATCCTGAATGCCTAAAAACAGCCCCTGGGCCACTCCGCCATGATGTTCAAATTCTACCGGCTGTTGCTGAAAAGCGGCATGATGATTAAAACGTGAAGCCAGTTGATAGCTGTTATGGTTAAACCATTCTTGTGCCTGCTGAATGGCCAGATACAGCTCGGCAATCAGCTGAATTCGGGAAATATCATTTAGGCCCAATTTGGCCAGGGAAGTGGCGTGCTGACCAATCTGCTCGGCCGGAATTGGCGCCAGATTAATCCCCACCCCGACAATGACCTGCTGGGTCGACAGGGGCTCAATCAGAATACCGCCCCATTTGCCTTGCGGGCTATATAAATCATTCGGCCACTTCACCTGCAGGTTCAGCTGGCGCAGGCTTGGCATCTGCAAAATATTTAAGGCAATTTCCAGGGCTAAACGGCCATCTACGGGTGTTCGTAAATTTAGCAATGTGCTTAAATAGACGTTTCCTTCTGGGGACACCCATTGCCGTTGGCGTTGTCCTCTGCCTTGTGTTTGTCGGGCGCTACAGACCAGAACGCTCTGTATTCCTTTTTGAGCAATCTCGCGTACATCATCATTGGTTGATGTAGTCACAGGTTTTAAAATGAGGACTTCAGGAAGCTGTCCGGCTTCGCTGAGCTGTTGTTGTAACTGTCGAGTCTCTACATCCATATGAATCTGAGAATAGTGGAATATAATTTATGGAGTTAATCATATATTTACTGATTGGCGCAATTGCCGGATTTGCTGCAGGTCTGTTCGGGGTGGGCGGTGGCTTAATTATTGTGCCAATTTTGTACATTGTATTTACCCAGCTGAATTATGATCCTAGCGTGATTATGCATATGGCGGTCGGGACTTCACTGGCGACCATTATCGTAACTTCCATCAGTTCGGTCACGGCGCACCATAAAAAAGGTGCGGTGATGTGGAATGTGTTTCGCAATTTGGCGCCCGGCCTAATTCTGGGTGCATTTTTTGGCGCCGGGATTGCCGATTTAATGTCGGGGCAGGGCTTGCAGCTGGTAATTGGTTTCTTTGCGGTGTGGGTGGCCTATCGCATGTTCCGTGGTTCAAATACCCCGGTTGATCCTTCACGTCAGTTGCCTTCAACCGGTGCGCAAATGCTGGCTGGCGGCGGAATTGGGATTGCCTCGGCCATTTTCGGGATTGGCGGCGGTAGCTTAACCGTACCGTTCCTGAACCGTTGTGGTGTGGTGATGCAAAAAGCAGTTGCCACTTCGGCGGCCTGCGGTTTGCCGATTGCTATTGCTGGTGCATTAGGTTTTGTCTGGTTTGGCCAGCAGTCTGAGGTGAGCGTGCCGAATACCTGGGGCTATGTACATTTATATGCCTTTATTGGCATTAGCGTGATGAGCTTTATGACCGCCAAGCTTGGCGCAAAAGTTGCACATATTTTGTCACCGGCCATGCTAAAAAAATGTTTTTCAGGTTTGTTGACCACCGTCGGTCTGTATTTTATTTACCAAGGCTTTAGCGCTTATTTTTAAGCGCCCGAGAGTGTGGTTAAAAATTGGCTATAGCGACAGAAAATTGTCGGACAATGTCATGGAAATTTGGTCGCTAAGCCAGTAAAAAAGACAATAAGAAAGACCCGCTGCAACTGCGCGCATGGTATAAAAATAACACAGGAACAGTATGCAACAACAAGAAACAGACAGTTTATCTGAACAGATTGCAAAACATATCGGCGAGCAGATTATTAGTGGCGAGCTGGTAGAGGGCGAGCGCATTCAGGAACTGCGTATTGCCAAAGAGCTGGATGTCAGTCGCGGTTCGGTGCGTGAGGCACTGCTGCTGTTGGAACGTACCCATCTGATTGAAATTTTTCCGCGGCGCGGCGCGATTGTATCGGAAATGTCGGCCCAGCAGGTGCGCGCCCTGTTTGATACCTGCAGTCTGCTGCTGGGGCAGATTGTACAGCGCATTGCGGAAACCTGGCGTCATCATGAAATTGAACAGCTGCAAAAGCTGATGGAGCAGATTGAGGCCGAATACCGGCAGGGTCATACCGAAAAATTTTATGACCTAATTTTCCAAACCCTGGCCCAGCAGCAGGATATGGTGGCCAATCTGTACCTGATGAAATTCTATCAAGAGTTGCTGCCGTCGTTACGGCGCAGCTATTTTTTAACCCTGAATACGTCACGTCGGGAGTTACAGGAATCGTTTGATCTATTTAAACTGGTAATTGATGCAATTTTAATCCGAAAATCACAACAAGCCTCTTTATTTATGGATGATTTTTGTCGACACTTGCGCAATCTGGTGTTGGAATCTCTGACCCGTATGAAACAAATTGAACTGGCCTGGGCACGCCGCTCACGCCGTTGATCGGGACATTATGCGTTTAAGCAGCTTAAAACTTTCCGGCTTTAAATCTTTTGCCGATAGTACCACCTTACATTTTAAAGCCAACCGGACGGCCGTGGTCGGCCCCAATGGCTGTGGCAAGTCCAATGTGATTGATGCCATTCGCTGGGTCATGGGTGAATCCAGCGCGCGTCAGCTGCGTGGCGGCAGCATGCAGGATGTAATTTTTACCGGGACCGCCAAGCGTAAACCGGTGGGCATGGCCAGTGTCGAACTGCGCTTTGACAATACCTATGGCAAGCTGGGTGGCGCGTATAACGCCTATACCGAACTGGCGGTGCGACGTCAGGTTAACCGCGATGGCAAGTCAGAATATTTTTTAAATGGCACCAAATGCCGGCGCCGTGATATTACCGATATTTTCCTCGGCACCGGTTTAGGGCCGCGCTCCTATGCCATTATCGAACAGGGCATGATTAACCGTCTGGTCGATGCCAAACCGGAAGAAATGCGGGTATTTATTGAAGAAGCGGCCGGGGTATCGCGTTATCAGGCCCGTCGCCGTGAAACTATGCTGCATCTGGATCATACCAGCCAGAATTTATCGCGGCTGGAAGATATTGCCAGTGAACTGAAAGGCCAGCTCAAAACTCTAAAACGCCAGTCGGAAACTGCGCTGCAGTACAAGACTTTAGAAAGCCAGATTCGCAGCATCAAAATTGAAATTTTATCGTTCCAGTGCGAGCAGAGCAGCCGTTTGCAGCAGGAATATACTGTGCAGATGACCGAACTGGGCGAACAGTTCAAGCTGACCCGTTCCGAACTGAGCACGCTGGAACATGATTTGGGCAATACCAGTGAGCTGTTCCAGCGTCTGATTCAGCAATCGACACCATTACAGAATGAATGGCAGCAGGCTGAAAAGAAACTGGCTGAGCTGAAAATGACTCTGGAGCAGAAACAGTCGCTGGTCCAGCAAAACAGCAGTACGCTGGCTCAGTTGCAGGAACAGAAAGCCCAGACCAAAGAACGTCTGCAGCTGATTGATCTGCAGCTAGAAACAGTACTCAGCCAGCAGGAACAGTATACCGAGCAGCTGCAACAGGCAGAGCAAAGCACGCAAGAGCAGGCACAGGCTGTGCAGCAGCTCAAAGCCCAGCAGCAACAGGTGCAGCAGCAGTTTGAGCAGATTAAGGTGCAGGTGGAAAAACAGCAGCAGCAAAAACTGCAAATGCTGGCCCAGAGCGAACAGTTGCTAAAAAATATCAGCCGGATTGAACAGCAAAAATACACCTTGCAGCAGCAGAGCAGCTCGCTGCAAAGTCAGGCCCAGCACGATGAAGTCGAGCAGCTGAACCAGGACAAAGCCCAGTTAAGCCAGCAGCTGGCCGAGCTGGAGCAGCAGATTCAGGTGCAACAACAGCAGTTGCAACAGGCGCACAGCCTGCTGAATCAGCATAAAAATAGCAGTACTGAGCTGAAATCGGAAATTCAGGTGCTCCAGGCCGAGCAGAAAAACCTGAATCAGCTACTGATTAAAAACAGCCCCAAACAGCAGTTACAGCACACCGCCTTAATGCAGGTGCTAACCCTGAACGATGCTGCCAAACCGCATGCGGCATTAATTGAGAAGTTTCTGGCCAAATGGCTGAATGCGCAAATGCTTGATGCAGATGACAACTTTCAGGACAGTCTGGCACGCCAGTTAAAACCTGCTGCCCAGCACGCACCGATTCAGCTGGCAAATTTAAGCTGTCTGGCGGACTGGATTGAATCGCCATCTTCTTCTTTATGGCAACAGGTGGCACTGGCTGATGATTTAGCGCAGGCGCTGCAATTACAGCCAAAGTTACAGGCTGGGCAGAGCATTCTAACCCTAGATGGCTATCAGGTCGGGCCGGACTGGGTAATTGGTTTACTGTTTGATGAAGCCTCACTATCGGCGCAGGGGGCTTTAAGCCATCGCATCCGTCTGGAAGAAATTGATGGGCTACTGAGTCAGAAACAGGCCGAGTTGCAACAGGCCGAACAGGACTTTAACATCAGCCAACAGCAGTGCCAGCAGCTGCAGCAACAGCTTCATGAACAACAGGCGCAGCTGAAACAGCAGCAGCAGGCATTGCAGGCACTGGATCTGCAGATTGCCAAAATCCAGAGCGCCGCGCAGGCCTTTGCCGTGCAGAAGCAGCAATTACAGCATCAGCTGCAGCAACTGGAGGAGCAGCTGGAAGAAGATGCCATGCAAAAAGATGATCTGGAAATTGATCTGCATGCGCTGAGTCTCAAGCTGGAACAGGCGCTGCCAAACTATAAAACCCTGCAATTCCAGCTGGAAGAATTAACGGCACAGCTGGAGCAGGCGCAGCAGCTATATCAGCAACAGCAGCAGGAACTGGAACTGTTAAGACGCCAGTCAGTACAAGCCACACAGCAGTTGGAACTGCTGGAAAAAGATGGTGGTTTTTTAAAGACCCAGCATCAGCAGATTGCAGCACAAATGGAGCAGGCGAAAAAGTTTGTCGATCCGGTGCAGCTGGAATTGCCGGCACTAGCCAGCCAGTTTGCCGAGCAGCAGCAGCAGACGGAAAAACTGCAACAGACCTGGAATGAATGGCAGCTGGAACTGAACCAGATTCAGAGCAAACAGCAGCAGCTGACCGAGCAGCGCCATCAACAGCAGCAGCAGGATGAAAAACTGCGTAGCCAGCTGGAAGAAAAACGTCTGGCTTGGCAAGCGGCCAAATCTGACTTGCAGCATTATTCCGAACAGCTGAAAGCCTTAAACAGCGAGCTGATTCCGGGGCTGAACATTGATGTAACGGCCCATCAGCAGCAGCTGGAAAAAGCCCAGGCGCAGTTTGATAAATTGGGTGCGGTGAATCTGGCGGCTTCAGAAGAATATGAAGAAGTTTCAGCCCGTTATGCCGAACTAAGCCATCAGATTGAAGATCTGGAAAAAACCGTGGCCCAGTTACAGGCGGCCATGAAAAGTATTGATCAGGAAACGCGCAAGCTGTTTATGACCACCTTTGACCAGATTAATACCGAACTGCAGGCGCTGTTTCCCAAAGTGTTTAATGGTGGTGAAGCCAGTTTAAGTCTTGAAGATGACTGGCAATCGGGTGTAAAACTAATGGCAAGACCACCGGGTAAACGCAACAGCTCACTGGCGCTGTTGTCGGGTGGAGAAAAAGCACTGACCGCACTGGCACTGGTCTTTGCCATTTTCCGTTTAAATCCGGCACCGTTTTGTGTGCTGGATGAAGTCGATGCACCGCTGGATGATGCCAATGTCGGACGTTTCTGTAACCTGGTCCAGGAACTGTCCGAACAGGTGCAATTTATATATATCACACATAACAAGCTGGCAATGACGATGGCAACCGATTTATTAGGTGTTACTATGCCTGAACCGGGAACATCAAAATTAGTCAGCGTAAATCTAGAAGATGCTACAGAATACGGTCTAGTCGCGGAGGCATAACATGGAAATCACCACAATCATTGGGATTATTATCGCGCTCATTATTATGGGTTTCGGTTTAAGAATGATCCTGAAAAAACCGGCCGATGCAGCACCTTCGCTGGACTCCGAGCTGCAGGTCAATGCCGATAGCCAGCAGCCGATCATTCCGCGTCATGTCCGTCATCAGTTGCAGACTGAACCGGCCCAGCGCGTAGAACCGACTTTGGGCGATGCTGATCTTGCTGCCGCCGAGCCAAACAGCAAAATTGAGCCACAGGCCATGACTGAAACGCAGCTGACTGAGCCGAGCGAAACAGCGCAGGTGAAAACCGAAGCACAGGCCGCGACATCTGTAGATGCTGAACCTGCAGCCAAGACTGAGGTAGAAGCAAAGGCAGAAAATCTGGCAGAACAGGCCTCAACCGAAACTGCCCAAACTGAATCCGCTGCAGCTGCCGCGACTGCTGTAGCCCATGCTGCTGAATCTGCACCAGAATCAGCATTGACTGAACAGACTCAAGCTGGGGTAGATACCGAAAAAACGGAAACTGTGCCAGCTGAATTTAGCCTCAACAGCCAGATTGAAAAAGCCGATATTCGTGAATTTGAAGAAGAAAGCAGTATTCTGGATGCGCATCTGCATGAACAGCAACTGGTAGATGATGAAAGCGCTTTGGCCACTGCAGAATCATTTATTGCCCTGAATATTTTCCCGGAACGCCGGATTTTATCAGGGGAGAAAACCCTGAAAGTGCTGCTTAAATATGGTCTGCGCTTTGGTGAAATGTCCTGCTTCCACCGTTATAACGAAGATGGTTCCAAACTGCTGTTCTCAGTGCTGCAAATTACCGACAACGGCGCCGACGGTTTTGATCTGGAAACCCTGTCGAATGAACAGGTCAAAGGTCTGGCCTTTTTCTTGGCCCTGCCACATAGCGATGTGCAAAATGCCTTTGATACCATGATCAGCATTTCCGGTCTGATTGCCCGTGAAATTGATGGCACCGTGTATGACCAGAACCATCTGGAATTAACCCCGCAATTACGCGAACACTGGCGTCATCAGGCGATTGATTATCGCGCAGGTCAGGCTTCGCTGGCATAACTGAATTGAAACCACAGCCTCCGGTTTCTATAATACGGCCAAGCGACAAAATTTTTTAAGGGCGGGATCACCGCCCTTTTTTATGGTGAACATATGACTCAACATGCAGATGTGGTGGCGCAAATGCGCCAATTGATCCAGATTTTAGCCCAGCATAATCATGCCTATTATGTCTTGGATCAGCCCGTTATTGCAGACAGTGAATATGATCAGCTGTTTCATCAACTTAAAGCCTTAGAACAACAATATCCCGATCTGATTCAGGCCGATACCCCAACCAATAAAGTTGGCGGACAGCCCTTAAGCAAATTTGAAAGCGTCACCCATGCGGTACCAATGCTGTCATTAGGTAACGTGTTTAACCAGGATGAACTGTTTGCCTTTGCCCGCCGCGCCGAAGAGCGTTTACCCAACCAGACCATTCAATATGATGTCGAGCTGAAATTTGATGGGCTGGCGATTTCCTTGTGGTATGCCAATGGCGTGCTGGTGCGCGGCGTGACCCGCGGCGATGGCGAAACCGGTGAAGATATTACTCACAATGTTAAAACCATTCGCAACCTGCCGAAAATCTTATCTTCAGCGGAGTACAGCATTCCGGAGTTTCTGGAAGTGCGCGGTGAAGTGCTGATGCCCAAATCGGGTTTTGAAAAACTCAATGCCGCTAATCTGGCCAAAGGCGAAAAGACCTTTGCCAATCCGCGTAATGCTGCGGCCGGCAGCTTGCGCCAGCTGGATCCGAAAATTGCGGCCTCACGTCCACTGGCGTTTTATGCCTATGGCATTGCCCAGTGCGTGCCGCATCATGGCCTGAACACCATGTCCGAAAGCCTGGACTGGTTACATCAGCTTGGTTTTGCTGTGGGTGAGCGTCATTTTGTTTGTGACAGCATTCAGGCCGTGCAAGAAGTCTATGAGCAGATCAATCAGGAACGCTCGCAGCTGAGTGTTGAAATTGACGGCATGGTAATTAAAGTCAATGACCTGAAACAGCAGCAGCAGCTTGGCTTTTTAAGCCGCGAACCGCGCTGGGCCACTGCTTATAAATTCCCGGCAGTCGCCGCGCTGACTACAGTTGAAAATATTCACTGGCAGGTAGGCCGTACCGGTACTTTGACCCCGGTGGCGCGCCTGAATCCGGTGGCAGTGGGTGGGGTGACAGTGTCTAATGTCACCTTGCACAATATTGGTGAAATCCATCGTCTAGATGTGCGGATTGGCGATACGGTCAGTGTCTATCGCAGCGGCGATGTGATTCCGAAAGTTGAAAAAGTCTGGCCGGAATTTCGTCCGGCGGAGGCTGAAACCGTACAGCTACCTGCCTGCTGTCCGGTGTGTGATTCGCCGGTGGTGATGCCGGAAGGCGAAGCGTTGGCACGCTGTTCCGGTGGCCTGTACTGTGCAGCGCAGCGGATTGAGGCCATCCGTCACTTTGTTTCGCGTAAGGCCATGGATATTGAAGGTCTGGGTGATCGTTGGGTGGAATCATTACTGCATCTGAATCTGCTCAAAGATGTTTCGGACATTTACCATCTGCATGAACATCGTGAGGCCTTGCTCAAGATTGAAAAGATGGGCGAGAAGTCGGTACAAAACCTGCTCGATGCAATTGAACGCAGTAAAAAAACCACGCTGGGTGCCTTTATTTATGCCTTGGGGATTCGAGGTGTCGGCGAAACCACCGCGCGGATGCTGGCCAATACCTTCCAGACGCTGGATGCCTTACGTGTTGCCAATCTGGAGGCGCTCAAGAAAACCCCGGATGTCGGCGATATTACCGCAGAATGGATTCTGGACTTTTTCCAGGCACCGCATAACCTGGAAGTGCTGGACCGTTTACTGGCGGCCGGTATTCACTGGGATGCACCGCTGGCGCCGACCCGTCAGCCGTTAAATGGTGAAAGCTGGGTCATTACCGGTACTTTAAGCAAAATGGGCCGTGATGAAGCCACTCAAATGCTACAGGCGCTCGGCGCCCGGGTAAGTGGCAGTGTCTCCAGTAAAACCAAGTGTCTGGTGGCGGGTGAAAAAGCCGGTTCCAAACTGGAGAAGGCGGAGAAACTTGGTATTCCGGTCATGAATGAAGATCAGTTTCTGAGCCTGATGGCTGAATATGGCCAGACCCAGGGCTAACAGAACAGCAGGCAACCGCTCTCTAGATTGAGTGGTTGCTGCCTGAATCTGGTGATAGGTCAAAACAGAGAAAGCACAGCAGTAAAATCGTAAAAACCGCAGAAATAAGAACCGTTTTTGATAGTTACAAAATTCTAAATTTGCCGCTTTGTGTGTTTGGGCTGATGAAAAGTGAGACAAATGTGCGCAAGCAATTCTTTTTTATGTGGAAAAGTTTGAATCCAGAACTGTAAATGCACATGCTTCTCATTTTAATTATATAAAAATCATATATTTACACAAATTATCTTTTGCAACTTGGCTTGGCTTTCGCCATAATGAGCGTATTCGTAAGGGAGTAATGAAAATGCGTGGCAATCCAGAAGTCGTAGACTATTTAAATATGTTGATCGGTGGCGAACTGGCTGCTCGTGATCAATACCTGATTCACTCGCGTATGTATGAAGATTGGGGCCTGAGCAAGATTTATGAACGCATCGACCATGAGATGCAGGAAGAATCACAACATGCCGATGCCTTGATTCGCCGGGTTCTGTTCCTTGAAGGCACTCCGAATATGCAACGTGATGATATTGACGTCGGTACCGACGTACTATCCTGCTTAAAAGCCGATTTAAAGCTAGAATATGAGGTACGTGAAAAACTGGCCCAAGGTGTTAAGCTGGCAGAAGACAAGGGCGATTACATCACCCGTGACATGCTGCGTCAGCAAATGTCAGATACCGAAGAAGACCATACTTACTGGCTGGAAAAACAGTTGCGTTTAATTGAACTCATTGGTTTGCAGAACTACATTCAATCGCAAATGTAAGCCCAACCCAACATTGACCCGGCACTGGCCGGGTTTTTTATGGTCGAGATTTGGCGATTTTGATGCAGTGCAGGCGTCGCTATTTTTACTATACTGCGACTAGATGGAAACAAGGACAGCACAATGCAGCAGCGTATACTTTTGATCACCGGATGGGGCGGAGGAACCGGCCTGTTACAGCCTGTACAACATAGCCTAATGCAACACGGCATTCAGGTCGATGTCCTGAACATTTTTAATGCGGCGGATCCGGTACAGTTCCAGCAGCAGCTGGAACGGGCCAAAGGCTATAGCGTGCTGATGGGCTGGTCTCTGGGTGGGCAGCTGGCAACCTTACTGGCCGATGCACTGGCGCAATCCGGACAGGCGCCGCAAGCGCTCATTACTTTGGCTTCGAATCCGTGTTTTGTTGCGCAAGACGCGTGGCCCCACGGGATGGTTCCCGAGACTTTTCAGCAGTTTAAACAGGGCTTTGCCAAAGATGCGGCCGCGACCTTAAAACGTTTTGGTTATCTGGTCTGTCAGGGTAGTGCCCAGAGCCGGCAGGATTTACAGAAATTACAAAGTTTAATCCAGCCGCAATCTCTAACCTTGTTAAAACAGGGATTAGCTTTGCTGGAACAGCTTAATCTGGTGACCATCTTAAAAAATTATCCGGCTCCACAATATCATTTGCTGGCACATGAAGATCAGCTGGTTCCTTGCCAAGTTGCAGAAGATTTACAGGATTTAGCTGCAACAAATCTTCAGGTGGAAGTGATTTCTGGCTCGCATGGCATCCCGTTGTTTGAAACAGATGTGGTTACACAGAAAATTATTGACTATTTAAAGCAACTCTCCTGACCCTTCAGCGGAAATGATAATTCCCGCAATTTCTTTTTCTGTGTGGCGGGAGTAAGATCGAGCTCATGCATATTTTAAACCAGACAGGGAGTCCGGGATGACCGATTTATTTGACCAGCAACATCTTTGGCATCCTTATACTTCCATGACCCAGCCGCTGCCGACCTTCAAGGTAAAGCGGGCTTATGGTGCGACCATTGAACTCGCAGATGGCCGCTGTCTGATTGATGGCATGTCATCGTGGTGGTGTGCTATTCATGGCTATAACCATCCTGAACTGAATCAGGCTGTGACCGACCAGTTACAGCAGATGTCACATATCATGTTTGGCGGTCTGACCCATGATCCGGCCATTGAGCTGGGCAAATTACTGCTGCAAATTACTCCACCGAGTCTGGATAAGATTTTCTATGCCGATTCCGGTTCAGTGGCGGTTGAAGTCGCGTTAAAAATGGCGGTGCAGTACTGGACTGCGCAAGGCCAGCCACAAAAAACCAATTTTATTACTCCACGTTCCGGCTACCATGGCGATACCTGGAATGCGATGTCGGTCTGCGATCCGGTCACTGGCATGCATCAGATTTTTGGTTCAAGTCTGCCGAATCGCTTATTTGTACAGGCACCACAAACCCGCTTTGATGAAGACTGGAACCCGGACGATATGGCCGATCTGGAACAGGCTTTGGCCCAGCATCAGCATACACTGGCCGCACTGATTCTAGAGCCGATTGTACAGGGCGCGGGCGGTATGCGCTTTTATCATCCTGAATATTTGCGTCAGGCCAAGCGTTTATGCGAGCAGTATGGTCTGCTGCTGATTTTTGATGAAATTGCCACCGGCTTTGGTCGTACCGGCAAGTTATTTGCCTGGGAACATGCCGGAGTCGAGCCGGATATCATGTGTATTGGCAAAGGACTGACGGGTGGTTATATGACCCTGTCGGCAACTTTAACCAGCAAGCAGGTGGCAGACACCATCAGTCAGGGGGAAGCTGGCGTGTTTATGCATGGCCCGACTTTTATGGCCAATCCGCTGGCTTGTGCGGTGGCACTGAAAAGTACTCAAGTCTTGCTGGCACAGGACTGGCAGGCCAAGATTCAGCAGATTGAACAGCAATTGAAACAGGCTTTAACGCCACTGGCTCAGCTGAGCCATGTACAGGATGTGCGGGTGCTGGGCGCAATTGGGGTGGTTGAACTGACTACGCCAGTCGATATGCAAAGCCTGCAGCAGCAGTTTGTACAGCGGGGCATTTGGGTGAGGCCATTTGGCAAACTGGTTTATGTGATGCCGCCGTATGTGATTTCAGCAGATGAACTGCACTACTTGCTGACCCAGTTGACCGAGGTGGTTCGCCAGATGCAGGAGAATGCCGCATGAGTTTGCTCGACCATTATGCCCAGCAGCTGGAACAGTTAAAACGCACTGCCAATTTGCGCCAGTTTCAGTCCAATCTGCAACATGGCCGCACGATTCAGATTCACGGGCAGCGCATGCTGAATCTGTCCAGTAATGATTATCTGGGGCTGGCCAGCGATGTCAGCTTGCGTGAAGAATTTTTTGACTTAACCCCCGCAGCCGAGCGCCGTATGAGCGCCTCATCGTCGCGTTTGCTGACCGGGAACTTCCGGGAATATGAGCAGCTGGAAACGAGTCTGAGTCAGGCCTTTGGCCGTGCCGCCTTGCTGTTTAACAGTGGCTACCATATGAATATCGGGATTTTACCGGCACTGGCCGACAGTAAAACCCTGATTCTGGCCGACAAGCTGGTCCATGCCAGCATGATTGATGGCATCCGTTTATCTTCTGCCAAGGCGGTGCGTTACCGGCATAATGATCTGGCACATCTGGCCCGGCTGCTGGAACAGTATCATGATGATGCACAGATTGAACGGATTATAGTCGTGACCGAATCCATTTTTAGTATGGATGGTGATGAAACCGATCTGGCGGCGCTGGTGCAGTTAAAGCAGCGTTATCCGAAAGTGATGCTGTATGTTGATGAAGCACATGCCATTGGCGTACGTGGAGAGCAGGGACTGGGCTGTGCAGAGCAGTATGCAGTGCTGGAACAGATTGATTTTTTGGTGGGGACCTTTGGTAAGGCCTTGGCCTCGGTCGGTGGCTATCTGATCAGCCATCCGCTAATCCGTGACTATTTAATTAACCACATGCGCCCGCTGATTTTCAGTACCGCGCAGCCGCCGCTGAATATGGCCTGGACCCGGTTTATGTTCCAGAAGATGTTGCAGATGCAAGCCCAGCGCCAGCATTTACAGCAGATCAGCCAGGAATTAAAAGTGCAGGTTGAAGCCAAAGGCTATGCCTGTCCATCGACCTCGCAGATTGTGCCGGTAATTCTGGGCGAATCGGAAAAAGCCGTACAAAAGGCACAGCAGCTACAGCAGGCCGGGTTTTATATCATGCCGGTACGTCCGCCGACCGTACCGCAAAACAGTTCACGGCTGCGGATTTGCCTGACCGCGCAGATTCAGTCCAGTGAGCTGGCGCAATGCGTGGCGCTGTTATGATGGACAAGTCAGCGATGTCTGTAAATAAATCACAAGTGGCACGGCGTTTTGCCCAGGCGCATCACAGCTATTTGCAGCATGCGGTGATTCAGCAGCAGATTTGCCAGCAACTGGTTCGGCTGATGCAGTCGCATTTGCCGAGTCGAAAACTGGGACGGGTGTTTGAAATTGGCTGTGGTACGGGGGCTTTAACCCGTGCGCTGGAGCAGCACTTTCAGGTGCAGCAGTTGCTGCTTAATGATCTGTATCCGGAAGTCCAGCAGCAACCGTTTTCTACCTCCCGAACCGAATGGTGGATTGGCGATGCCGAGCAGATCGCTTTTCCAGAACAGCTGGATGTGCTGATCTCGAGTTCAGCCTTGCAATGGATGCAGAATCTGCAGCAGCTGTTTGCCAAAATGGCGCATGCCTTAAAGCCTTCGGGCTATTTGTGTTTTTCCAGTTTTGGTCCGGACAATCTCAAGGAAATTAAAGCCCTGACCGGGCAGGGGCTGGATTATTTCAGCCTGCCGGAACTGCGCTGCTGTCTGGAGTCACAAGGCTTCGAAATTGTGTATTTGTCTGAAACCGTCAAAACCCTGGCTTTTGAACATCCTCGCCAGGTGTTGCAGCATTTAAAAGCCACCGGGGTCACGGGTACCGCTTCCGGGCACCGCTGGACCAAACACAGTTTGCAGCAGTTTTATCAGGCCTATCGGCAGTTTTCCCGGCTGAATGTGGCCGGCCAGCAGGAATATTTACTCAGTTATCATCCGATTTATTGTATTGCACGGAGCACAGGCTAATGGCACAGATCTATTTTGTCAGTGGAATTGATACTGGAATTGGCAAAACCTATACCACCGGTTATCTGGCCAAGGCATGGAATGCTGAAGGGCAGCGAACCATTACCCAAAAGCTGATTCAGACTGGCAATACTGATATTTCGGAAGATATCCAGCAGCATCGGGAGATGATGGGCTGTGGCTGGTTGCCTGAAGATGACAGCAAACTGACCATGCCCGAAATTTTCACTTATCCGGCATCGCCGCATCTGGCCACCAAAATTGATGGCCGTGAGATTGATTTCAATAACATCCGCCAGGCGACAGAGCAACTGGCAGCGCGTTTTGATGTGGTACTACTGGAAGGCGCTGGTGGCCTGATGGTGCCGCTCACCACGGAAATGTTAACGATTGATTATATTGCCGAGCAGCAGTATCCGGTGATTCTGGTCAGTTCAGGACGTCTGGGTAGCATTAACCATACCTTATTAAGTCTGGAAGCGTTGATGGCGCGAGGGCTGTCGCTGTATGCGCTGGCCTATAACCTGAAAGATGAATCACAAGATCCGCTGATTTCTAAAGATACCGCTGAGTATTTAAAAACCTATTTGGCTCGGCATTTTCCAGAGGCAAAATGGATTGAGATTCCAGTTTTGGATTAAAACTGTGATAAAAAAAGCCACTCAATTGAGTGGCTTTTTGCTAGGCAGCTTAAAACTTTCTAAAGCTTTTGTTGCCAAATGGTTTGCGTGGCGCATGTTCATCACGCTCTTGACGGCCAAAGCTGTTGCCATTTGGGTTATCACGGCGGGCAAAGTGTGTGCCATTCTGGTTTTCACGACGTTCACGATTGCCAAAGTTATCATCACGCGGGCCGCGGGTCGAAGACGTTGGCGCTGCTTCATTGTCACGGCGCTGCTGACGCAAGAAACCACCGCGACGTGCTGCCATCGGTTTTTCCTGCATACGTTCATTACGGCGTTTGGCCATACCGTACAGACCGGTTCCCTGACGTGGTTTTAGCTCAACCGCTTTGGTCAGGTTGTCAATGTCGTTCTTGTCCAGTTCCATCCAGCGGCCGGTACGCAGTTCACGTGGCAGAATCACGGTGCCATAACGGGTACGTAGCAGGCGGCTAACTTTTAAGCCCTGAGATTCGAAAATACGACGTACTTCGCGGTTACGACCTTCTTTTACCACCACCTGATACCAGCGGTTGATGCCATCACCACCAATTTCAGAGAAGGATTCAAACTTGGCCGGGCCATCATCCAGTACCACGCCACGCAGCATGTTATTACGGATTTGTGGCGTGACTTCACCCATCACACGGACCGCATATTCACGCTCAATTTCATTGGATGGATGCATCAGGCGGTTGGCCAGTTCGCCATCATTGGTGAACAGTAACAGACCGGTCGAGTTGATATCCAGACGGCCGACCATGACCCAGCGATCATTGGCGATTGATGGTAAATGATCAAACACAGTCGGGCGTTGTTCCGGATCGTTACGTGAACAGATTTCACCTTCCGGTTTGTAGTAAATCAGCACACGGCGACGGATTTCATCTTCAATCTGGAAGCTGACTTTACGACCATCGATACGAAGCTCATCGCCTGGTTCAATACGCTCACCCACCTGGGCCACTTGGCCATTGACACTTACACGACCAGCGGCAATGACTTCTTCCATATAACGGCGAGAACCCAAACCAACGCGTGCCAGTACCTTTTGCAATTTTTCACTCATGACAGCATAACCTTAGAAATTATCATCAACAGTTCACCTATTCACGATCTCGGTGCCTGGGCATCGAGGTGCATGAAAGCTTCCTTGGCATCCTGCAGGGGAGGCAATTGACCGACAGAGGTCAGGCCAAATGCATTTAAAAATTGTGGCGTTGTGACTAACAACGCGGGTCTTCCAGGGAGTTCCCGGAAACCGGATTCCTTAATCCAGTTCCAGTCAAACAACGTTCTGAGAATCTGACTGTTGTTTGATACTCCGCGAATCTGTTCAATATCTGCTCGGGTCACCGGTTGATGGTAAGCAATCACAGCCAGTGTTTCGAGTAAAGACGGGGATAAACGGGTTGGTCGTTCCGGCCAGGCCTGTGCAATCAGGGTACGATATTTGGCCCGTACCTGAAAACGGAAACCTTGAGCAGTTTCAACCAGTTCAATAGACCGGCCATGTTGCAGCATGGCCAGTTGTTGTAAAAAGACTTTTAATTCTGCCTTACTATAGCGTGCCTGAAATGCTTCTTTCAGACGTGCCAGCGATACCGGTGCATCACTGGCAAAAATAATGGCTTCTAGCTGCATCAGCACTTCATGATGCTGTTCATCACTGGACATGTTAAGGGTTTGCTCTGACATTAGGCCTGTGCTCCCTGAATGGCCAGCGGTGCTTCGACACCACTGGCAACAATTGCCACTTTTTGCTGACGGGTCAGTTCCAGAATCGCCATAAAGGTCACGACCATGCCCATACGGCCCTGGCTCGGCTTGAGCAGCTCGGCAAACGCTAGCACTTCACCGCTTTGCAGCTTTGCTTCAATATAGGCAATCCGTTCTTCCAGTAACACCGGTTCCTGCTGAATTTGGTGAATCACTGGTTCGGGGCGGTTAAATACACAAAATAGCGCATCACGTAACAGGCTGGCCTCATGACCCTCATTGCTATACGCCACTTGGCCCAGACTGACATGGGTATTAAAGGTATCACGCTCTAACACCGGCATTTGCCCCAGACGTTCAGCCGCCTGTTTAATACGTAAATAATTTTCCAGCCGGTCAATCAGTTCCTGCTTTGGATCTTTTTCCAGCTCGCTGATGGCTTTGGGTTTCGGCAGCAGCAAACGCGATTTTAAATCGGCCAGCAGGGCAGCCATCACCATATAATCTGCGGTCAGCTCAATATTCAGGGATTTCATCGCATCCATATAAGCCAAATACTGAGAGGCAATCGGTGCGATATCAACCTGTAGCAGGTCAAAGCCGTTTTTTTGAATCAGGTAAATCAGAAAGTCGAGCGGGCCTTCGAAATGCTCTAACAGGATTTCAAATGCTGCAGGAGGAATATATAAATCCTCAGGAATCGTCTCTTGCCACTCATCCAAAACGCGGATGTGCGGGACTTGGTCCATAGCAGGATGCACAGATTGATTCATTACAGTTTTAGGCCACGCGAATTTTCAAAGGCATGAAAAGAGCTTTACATTCGATCTCACATCGAAAAGAAAGCATGGAGTTAATTGCGCGTAGTTTAATGGAAATTGACCATGAAATAAATTACTCAAATGACTAAAAGCGAAAAAAAGCAAAAGTAGATGGCAATTCTGCAGCGAAAAAGCAGGAAAAATCACGTTCAATACAGTAGAAGATATGGCCTAAAAGCGCATACAGATAAGGGTTTTAGCAAGAAAAACTCACCTCAGATCAAGCACGTGATAAAGCGGACTGCTCAAGCTGTTCTAGCAGTTGCTGACACCTTTCGCGGCTGCACAGGTTCTGGCGGCCTAATCTTAAGGACAAGATATAAGCCTCTTCAACACTCGACAACAGATGATATGCCTGCTGTCCGATAGAGAGCACGGCAGCCGGGTTGGGTATTGCATCCAGCAGTAGAACTTCAGCTTCCAGAGACCAGGGCTGAGTCGTATAGATTAGCTGGCTTTTGGGAAACTCGCGAAGGTTGAGCAACAGATAAAATAAATCCATACCGTTTCCTCCTGAGGTGGCGCTGAGCGCTGTTATTCAAACGCGCTCACATCACCAATACCACGGCGGATAATTTCCGGCTGATCACCAGATAAATCGACAATACTGGTGGTGGTTAAAGTCCCCAGGCCACTATCAATAAACACATCAATACGTTTACCAAGTTGCATTTCAATATCATAAGGATCATCCAGTGGATCATCCTGCCCCGGTAAAATCAGGGTGGAGGTCAAGAGCGGTTCATCCAGCTCTTTCAGTAACATTTGGCAAACCGGATTGCTCGGAATACGCAGGCCAATGGTTTTCTTTTTCGGGTGCATCAGACGGCGCGGCACTTCACTGGTGGCCGGTAAAATAAAAGTGGTTACTGCCGGGGTATTGTTTTTTAGCAGGCGATACATGGCATTATCGACCTTGGCATAAGTGGCAATATCGGACAGGTCACAACATAAAATTGCATATTGATGTTTAGGGCCAAGACCACGAATCTGGGCAATCCGTTCCATGGCTGCTTTATTCCCAATCTGGCAGCCAATCGCATAGGCTGCATCGGTAGGATAGACCACCACATCGCCGGCACGAATCCGTTCTACTGCCTGACTAATTAAACGGGGCTGAGGATTTTCAGGATGAACTCTTAAATGCAGCATATTCTTTTCTCCTGATCTGATGATGATTCGCTTTTCAGACCATTGTACAAAGCTCTGTATATCCAGAGCGTTGATTTATGTAATTTAATCAAGCATTTCTCTTGCAAATTCATCGCTATGTAAGCTTTTGCCATGCCGGGTACATAAACAGATACAGTCAATAAAGCGTTTGGCATCGCGTGGCAGTTTGGCTTCATCACGAAAATAACGCTGTACCTGGGCATAAACATTGTCTTTAAAGCAGGCACCATCGCCGCCTTCACCGGTCAGGTTATCTAAAGAAACCCGGAATTTGCGACCAAACGCAGTTGCAAACATCCATTCAATGGCCTGAGGTTTGATTTCCACTTGTTCAAAAAGTGCTTGTTGTTCTTTGGTGCGACCATCCGGAGCATACCAGTAGCCTAAATCGGGCTGTTTACGGCGTTCCTCACCGGCAATGGTCCAGTGACTGATTTCATGCAGGGCACTGTTAAAGAAACCATGCGCAAACTGGATGCGAGCAGGGGTGTCTGCGGTGGCGGGAAAATACTCCGGTTCAAAATCACCACGCACCAGGTTGACATTGTGGTGGGAAAACCAGTGATTAAAGTGTAAGATGAGCCAATCGACGTATTCTGATTCTGTCGATAATTTCAACCAGTCCGAGAGTTGCACTTGGTCAGGTGAAATGTCAGAATCGAGCGTTGAAAGTGTGCTAACGAGTGATGAAACATTCACTTCTGTTTGCGGCTGCAACAGATGCATGACTTAATTTACCCAATTGGTCTGTCTAAATAAGTACAAAATTGTATCTTAATCTTTGACAGAGTACTGATGAATTTGTAGAATTGCCGCCTTAATTATGTCAGCAAATACCTTTCCGGCACAGATTGAGCCGTTTAAATGGGCTGAACAGGGCTTTACATGGTCAGGTACCCTGCCATTGTCTCGCTTTGCTCGTATTGCTCGTGAAGCTGTTGGATCAATTGATGATCAATTGATTAACATAGACTGTAAGCTATCAATGGATGCCTATCATCGCATTGCATGGCTAGATGGTCACGTTGAAACACAAGTTCCAATGGAATGCCAGCGTTGTCTGGAAACCGTTGAGATTGAACTCGTTTCAGATTTTCATCTTGCCCTTGTGGATGACGAATCACTGATAGAGCGCTTGGATGAGGATGCTGATTTCATCGTCTTAGGTGAAAGTGAAGCAACGACGAAAGGTTCATATGATGCACCTGCCACCGCTGATTTACTGGCACTCATAGAAGATGAATTGTTATTGTTGATGCCGTTGTCTCCTAAGCATGATGTTTGTGAGCATAAGCACCAACCCGCTCAAGAAGAAGTTGTTGAAGAAAAACGGGACAATCCGTTTGAAGTTTTGGCAGCTTTGAAGGGTAAACTTAACTAATTTTTGTGTTATACTCATACGTATAAGACAATCGAATTTGTTCTGATCCATTTTTTCGATATTTGTAAGGAGCCATCATGGCCGTTCAGCAAAACCGTAAAAGTCGCTCTCGCCGTGACATGCGCCGTTCACATGACGCTTTAACTGAGAATGCATTAACTGTAGACCAAGCTACTGGTGAAACTCATCGTCGTCACCACGTATCTAAAGATGGTATCTACCGTGGTCGTCAATTATTCGCTAAAGCATCTGCTGAATAATTAATGATGTATTAAGCGTCAAGCTTGATAGAAAAATGGGAGCGTTAAGCTCCCTTTTTTGTTGTTTTTCGCAATTACTTCGCCCGAAAAATAGTGTTAAATTTTCGCACCAACGATCAGCTTACATAAAAAAGAACTGTTGAAGGGGCGTACCCTGTTTAAAACAGCTCTACACGAAAGGATTTTTATATGTCTGCTACACGATTCGAGCAAGCGACAAAAACTGCATTTGTGTTTCCAGGACAAGGTTCACAAAAAGTCGGCATGCTGGCAGAACTTGCAGAACAGTTTGCTGGTGTGCGTGAAACTTTTGCGGAGGCATCGGCCGCAATCGGTTTTGATTTATGGCACATTGCGCAAAGTGGTGAAGGTTTAGATCAAACAGAATTTACCCAGCCGGTTTTATTGACCGCCAGTATTGCATTATGGCGTGTCTGGCTGGAGCTGGGTGGTGTAGCACCCAAATATCTGGCTGGCCACTCTCTGGGCGAATACAGCGCGCTGGTAGCGGCTGGTGCGTTATCACTGGGTGATGCCGTGAAGCTGGTCAATCTGCGTGGCAAACTCATGCAGTCGGCTGTGCCACAAGGCCAGGGTGCTATGGCGGCCATTTTGGGTCTGGGAGATGCCAAAGTGATTGAACTGTGTGCGCAAGCTACCGCACAAGGCACCGGTTCAGTTGAAGCAGCCAACTACAATGCCCAAGGTCAGGTGGTAGTTGCTGGTGATAAAGCAGCGGTAGATGCAGTCATCGCACTCGCCAAAGAAAATTCAGCCAAAGCTATTGCGCTTCCGGTGTCAGTGCCATCGCACTGTTCACTGATGAAACCGGCTGCAGAACAGTTCGCACAAGCTTTGGAACAAACTGCCATTGAGCTACCAAGCATTCCTGTAATACAAAATGTGGGCGCAGCTGTAGCAACTGATGTTGCTCAATTGCGTCAGGCTTTGACTGCTCAATTGTATCAGTCTGTGCAATGGACAAACACCATGCAGTACCTGCAAGACCAGGGCATTCAGTACATTGTTGAATGTGGTCCAGGAAACGTATTGGCGAACCTTGCAAAACGCTTACCTCACATAGAAAAAGCATTCCCGATTGACAGTAACAGTCGTCTGGAGGATGCCTTAAATGCCATTTTAGTGGCTGAAGGGAAAATTGCATGACACAAGAACGCAAAGTCGCATTGGTGACAGGTGCAAGCCGAGGGATTGGTGCAGCCATCGCTCAGCAGCTTATTCAAGACGGTTATTTTGTGGTTGGGACAGCAACTTCTGAAGCGGGTGCAGAAAAACTGAGCACAGGCTTTGGTGAACAGGGTGCAGGTAAAGTCCTGGATGTACGTAATGGCGAGGCAATTGAGGCGCTCATTTCGGACATCGAACAAAACTATGGTCCGGTACTGGTCTTGGTGAACAACGCCGGTATTACCAAAGATAATTTGTTACTGCGTATGTCTGAAGATGACTGGGATGATATTCTCAACATCCATCTGAAAGCCGTTTACCGTTTGTCTAAACGTGTACTGAAAGGCATGACCAAAGCGCGTTTCGGTCGCATTATTAATATTAGTTCAGTGGTGGCACACTTTGCCAATCCGGGACAGGCCAACTACTCTGCGGCCAAAGCAGGGATTGAGGCATTTAGCCGCAGCCTGGCCAAGGAAATGGGCAGCCGTCAAATTACGGTCAACTCTGTTGCACCCGGTTTTATTGCAACAGAAATGACCGAACAGTTAAGTGAAGAAATTCGCAAAAAAATGAGTGAGCAAGTGGCATTAAACCGTTTAGGTGATCCACAAGATATCGCCAATGCAGTGAGTTTCTTGGCTTCTGATAAAGCAAGTTACATCACTGGTACAGTGTTACATGTAAATGGTGGTTTATACATGAATTAAGCTCATGTATAAACTTTCAAAAACTTATAGATTCAATTAAACTAACGGCATTAAAAACGCCACAAGCAATGAGGAGAATTCCTGTGAGCGATATCGAACAACGCGTTAAACAAGCGGTTGCTGAACAACTTGGTCTTAAAGCTGAAGAGATTAAAAACGAAGCATCTTTCATGGATGACTTAGGTGCAGACTCTCTGGACCTGGTTGAACTTGTAATGTCTTTCGAAAATGATTTCGACATCACAATTCCTGATGAAGATTCAAACGAAATTACAACTGTTCAATCTGCAATTGACTATGTGACTAAAAAACTTGGTTAATTAAAGATTTTTAGCAGATGCTAAGAAAAGCCACCCTTTTGGGTGGTTTTTTTATGGCCGGCCGAAATTACATAAGCTTACTTTTATCTAACCAAGCGCAACGCTCTCCTGTGTATTTTTTCGTTATAAAAAGAAAGCACGCAATTCCAAATGATTGATAAAAATCAATTGCATCAAATAAAAGCTGGAGAATAACAATGGGACTTTTTGATTTTGTAAAAGGTATTGGTAAGAAAAACACTGCCCCGGCAGAGCAACAACCGGCAGCACCGGCGGCGCCAGCAGAACCGTCTGCACAGGAAATGGCCAATAAATTATTGGGACATATTAAATCTTTAGGCTTACCAATTAAGGGCCTTTCTGTGAACTACAATGGCAAGACCGATTTAGCCACGATTAAAGGACAGGTACAAAGCCAGGCTGATCGTGAGAAAATTGTACTGGCGGTGGGAAATATTGATCATGTCGCGCAAGTGGATGATCAGATGACTGTGGCAACGCCAGAACCAGAAAGTAAATTCTATACAGTTAAATCAGGCGATACCCTGTCTAAAATCTCAAAAGAATTTTATGGTGATGCTAATCAGTATAATAAAATCTTTGAAGCCAACCGTCCTTTGTTAAAAGATGCGGATGATATTTTCCCTGGACAGGTGTTACGTATTCCGGCTTAAAGATTCAGAATTTTTATAAAAAGACGCGTATCGCATCTTTTTTGTATTCAAGAGGGTGCGAATTTATATTTTTTATTCGCAGATGAATTCAGCTTATTTATAGTGCTGAAAAAATTAAACCCTCTTCGGAGGGTTTAATCATAAACTTTTACCAGCTCAACGCACCGCCCGTCTGATAATCCGTTACACGCGTCTCGAAGAAATTCTTCTCTTTACGCAGGTCCATCATCTCAGACATCCAGGCAAACGGGTTGGTCACACCGCTAAACTGCTCAGGTAAGCCCAACTGGCTTAAACGGCGGTTACAGATGAACTTCAGATATTCTTCCATCATGCCAGCGTTCATGCCCAATACGCCACGTGGCATGGTATCACGTGCATATTCAATCTCAAGCATGGTGCCTTCAAGAATCATTTGAATCACTTCTTGCTGGAACTCGGCGGTCCACAGGTGCGGGTTCTCGATCTTGATCTGGTTGATCATGTCGATACCGAAGTTCAAGTGCATTGATTCATCACGCAAGATGTACTGGAACTGTTCCGCCACACCATTCATCTTGTTACGACGGCCCATTGACAGGATTTGCGTGAAACCGCAGTAGAAGAAAATACCTTCAAGTACGCAGTAGAATGCAATCAGGTTACGCAGCAAAATCTGGTCGTTTTCAGGCGTACCGGTTTTGAAGGTTGGGTCGCTTAAAGACTGGGTGTATTTCAAGCCCCAAGCTGCTTTACGTGCGACTGATGGTACTTCACGGTACATGTTGAAGACTTCGCCTTCATCCATGCCCAAAGATTCGATACAGTACTGATACGCATGCGTATGAATCGCTTCTTCAAACGATTGACGCAAGATGTACTGACGGCATTCCGGGTTAGTGATGTGACGGTAGATCGCCAGAACCAGGTTATTGGCCACCAGTGAGTCAGCAGTCGAGAAAAAGCCCAGTGAACGCATCACGATGGTACGTTCATCTTCAGTCAAGCCATTTTCAGACTTCCACAACGCGATATCGTGGTTCATGTTGATTTCTTGTGGCATCCAGTGGTTGGCACAACCATCCAGATATTTTTGCCAAGCCCATTCGTATTTGAACGGCACCAGCTGGTTTAAGTCAGCGCGGCAGTTGATCATACGTTTGTCATCAACCTGTACGCGTCCTGCACCCATTTCCAGCTCTTCCAGGCCAGGCGCCACGTCAAGCTGTTCTAGGGAAGCAGATGCTCTTGCCAGCGAATCGGTTGAATTTGCTGATCCGCTTCGAGGGGTTGCAGCGGGTTGTGCAGCTGCCACATGCGTCTGTGGTTGCTCTGCAGCAGGTACCACTTGCGGATTAGCCGCTTTTTGCGGTTCGACGGGCGTAGGCTGGTGTTCAGGAGCAGCCGGTTTTTGCGAATCATCTTCGAAATCGTCCCAACTTAGGATAGACATATCAATTCTCTCTTCGTTGCTTTATATCTTTTATTGGACATCTCACGACGAAGGGGAGATGTCTTACTATACGCTTAATTTGTGAAAGCAAAATTAAGTTTTGCCGATGCTTGTTCTAAAAATGTACGTAGAACACGATCCTCAAGACTTATTTTGCTTTCGCTTCTGTTTGCGAATGGCCAAAAAGGCATAGACCATCGGCGTGTAAAAGAAAATAAAGGAAAAGACCAGAACCGCGAGTCCTAACATATAGTTATGAGTCATATGAGGCATGGTCTTTTCCTGTGTTATTTTCAAATACTTTAAAATCCTCCCCAAACCCCTCCTTTAATAAAGAAAGGCCTTCCCGCGTATCAAATCTGATCTTGGGAAGTCCCCCTTTGGAAAAGGGGGATTTAGGGGGATTGAAAATATAATTCAACATTACATTTCTTTCTTAGCAGTAACTACCTCAGTATTTACTTGCTCTTCATTATCTGAGCTATGGAGATTGGAAGCTTGTCCAACAGGACTACCTGTTAGTAGATACATAACTAGTAATACTCGATATATCAATCTTTCAGCTTCTTCAAAAACCACACGTACTTTCTTTCGAAAATCTTTTAACTTCTTCGGCATGTTCACTCCTAACGGAATCAAGCATAACGAATTAGCAAAAGTGAGTTCTTATGCTAACCACTCATAAGAATCAACCATTGCTAATTCGCAATGAAGAGATAAATCTCGGTTGATTCCTAATCTGGCTAACTTATTGACATTCTGCTTATGTTAAAAATGTATACATTGGATAAATTTCCTAAATTACAATTAGATACAATAGTATCTACACTAAAAATAGTGAAAAAATGTATACATTTTTTCATGCCAATAAGTGAAGAAACTTTCTTTAATTAAAAAGCACCTTCTACCAACAAGCTTCAGTATCTTGTTTGGAACTAAATAGTGGTTCCATTGCATTGATTATATAGAACACATCATATGGTGTATAGGGTCTTGAAAAAAACTATATATTGTGTTGGTCGATAAATTACACTTTGAGAAAACAATTAAATAACTTGGGCAATGTAGAGTTTTAAACAACTTTCATATAGTAAGAAAGATACGGTGCTCAAATTGTGTCATCTCAAATAATGTATACGAATTGAAAAAACAATAAAAGTAGTAAAGTAATTAAAAAAAGCGATTGATTAAGAAATTTATAGCAATAAAAAAGGACATATTGTATGGGTTGATATGTCCTTAATTAGAATAATGATTTATTGGACACTATAGACCTCTTGCGAAAGTATCGTTTTACCAAATTTTTGAATTGGCTAAAACCTTATAAAATGTAGCTTTGGGCTGTTTAAATTTTGACTAACGCAAGAAGTCTTATGTATGCATCCTAAGCAAAATCGTCAGCTTAATTATTTTTACGATTGAAGCATAACAGTAGGTATATATTGCCTATCTATCCAATCATAAAGTTGAATATCACAAATCCCATTCAAACGATGTCCCAAGACCATCGCAAATACTGAGGGGGCTTTAATAAAGAGATGCAACTTGGACAATTGATTGTTGGATTTGAAAGAAACTAGAGCTGATTTAGTCTCTCTAACTGCAAGATTCAGAGTTTCAATGCTATCAATCACATTGGTGCTTTCTAAATTCAATCTAGGTAATCCTTTTACGTCAAGACTAGCAGATTCGATATCGTTACCTATAGCGGTAGGGAATCCAATAGTAATAATCGCTTCAGTTTTGCCTTGTTGTTCAAAAGGCTCTATTTTAGTAAAAAAATTTCCTTCATGATGCTGATGATTATTAGTGCGGTAAGAAGTACCGTTATGTTTTCTCCTCAAATTAGAATTCGTGTAAAGAAAATGATCTCAATTGCAAATTTGTTCCGCTTAAAGGAAATAAACGAAGCTGAAGCTTTAGATTCTCTTCTTTCAACGATAGATGGATTTAAGAAGTTCACATAAAACCAATCAGCCTTTGTTCTTCAGCTCAGATATGCGAGCGGGAAACGCCCAAAGCTTCTGATGAATAGCCACCGATTTTGTAGACACCATTTAGTTAGATAATGGCAGAGGACTTTTACAAGTTGGCTGCCTATAATGGATGCTTAACCTCTACTTTTAACTTCGGTTATTTATGGGAGGATTACCCAATTACACCTAAATACTTACTACTTCGATTATTAAATGCATTTAAAGTTCCTTCCAAAATATTAACAGCATGTTGATTTAACTCGTAACTTTCAATAGAACCAGATTTATAATGGATGGAGTAATTATTTTCCCTATCAAAATTAGTATAAATAATTTGCTCTGCATCACATACTATTGCTAGATTAGGGTTATGAGTAACCATAATAATTTGTCTAGTCTTTTTAGCTTCATTAAGAATAGGAACTAACGAGTTTACAACAGTATCGTTATCAAGGTTTTCTTCAGGCTGATCTAGAATGATAGGTGTTTTATCTTTATCTACCAATAAATAGAATATCAATAGCAATGCACCACGTTGTCCAGGAGATAACTTTTCAACTTCTACATTTTGAAAACGTAATGAGTATTTAGATTTAATAAAGTCTAATCCGTATATAAAATTATAAACATCTTTCGGAGTAATATTTTTTTTCACCATCTCAGAGATACCAATCTCCTCATTAGCTTCATTTAATTTATCAATAAGCTGTTCTATAAAATCAATGACTCCTTCCAGTTTTTCTAAATCTTTATCTTGAGATAATTCTTCTAAAGTATGTTTAATCCTATCTGGCGTAAAATCCAATCTACGTTGCAGAATATGAGAAGTTAAATTCTCAAGAAACTCTTCAAAAGAAAAATTTAATTTAGATACAAACTCGAACTTATTCTTTGTATTTATAAAATTATTTTTTTCAATTGATTTCTGAACAGGCTCATAAAGCGACTCTCTTAGTAACTTCTTTGACTCTAAGATTTTATATATTGAGCTTGCGATATTTTTACGCTCATTTTTTTTCTCTGCTAGTTGATTAGGCAAATTATTAAATATTGTAATTTGATGCTGTATCCCATGAAGTGAATCAGGTATAAGTTCATCACCTTCTAACTGTTTTTTCTTCACTTCCCAAGTTTTAAGCACCTCAAGGTAGCTATTATATTTCTTGAATGGCTCTGATAATTCACTATTTATTCTCTGGATAGTTTCATTACACTTCTTAATCGAGGACTCCAATGTACTAATTTCTTTTAATTTGTTAGGGATTTCTTTTTCTAATTCAGCTTTCATACCTAATACTCTTTCCAAATTTGTACTGAACTGAATGATGTTATTTTCAATTCCAAGATTTTCTAAATCTTTACTTATATCCTCATTAAAATCCTCAATATATTTTATTAAAGCATCATTTTTTTCTATTATCTTATTCGTAATTAATATTTTTGCTTGGCTTTCTTTGATATTATCTTTCAAAGTATCAATTTTTTTTGAGAATCCAAGTACTTTTGAATTGACAGATTCCATCTGAATTTTTAAAGCTGATTGCTCTGGAGTTAAGTTTTCACTAGGGCATGGAACTTCAACAGGCTTAATAGATTCATGATCTTGAAGTTCTTGTAGCTTCAATAATCTTTTGTTTTCCAAAAGTTTTCTTACCTTTGGCTGTGATTGAGCTTCGTACGCTTCAATTTCTGAATTTAATTTGTTTAATTTGGCTTTCAATAAAAATAATTGATCATTTAATGAACTTTCTTTTAATTTGATTAATTCTTCAAGATCCGAGCAACCATTTTTTTCTTCCTCTGTTAAATAAGAGAATATAACGGAATTCAATTCTTGTTGAAATTCATTATCTCCATTATCAGGATTACATAGTTTTTCAAAATAAGCTTGAGGTATGTAACGTACTCTTTCAGTACTTTCATGATCAATACTAGCATCTAAAGTTTTTGTATCTTTAGTACCGTTCAACCAAGTTAATGTAGCTTCAAAATCTGATGCAAAACCACCTTTGCCTTTAAATCGTCCTTCTTTAAGGAAGGAAAAGTAATTACTGCTAGATTTAGAGTTCCCTAATAACGAAATAATATCAGCAAGAGCACTTTTTCCACTTCCTTTTTTACCTATTATCGCCACTAAATCATGGCTTAAATTTAATTTAGTTCCATCAATCCACTTGTGATTACACACAGCTGTAGGTTTTTTTACAACTTCAATTTGATCAATAAAGTAACTACCTTTTCCTTTTTTTAACGATTCTTTTTCAGGGACTTCCCCCACATAAATACGATTTTGAGGCTCTAAGGTAGCTTGGATTAGACCAGTAAATGTTGGATCAGCTTTAATCCATGTAAAACAGTTTCCAATTCTATCTTTATCTGATGTTTTTTCTGAAAAATTATGAGCATCACTACAGTCAAGTAATAAATCATTGACGCCATGATCTTGTAATTTCTGCTTAGCTTTATCAAAAGCTTCATAAGATTCTGCTGAAGTGAAAACGATATTTGCCTGATTAATTAGATGTTTTTTGACAGCTATCGAAGCATCAGTCCACTTGAGCTCATCCCATTCTGTTTTTCCAATAGCAATTAAATATTTCCCTTTAAAACAACTTTTATCAAGTACCTCAAGAATTGACTCCGAATGTAAGTTTAAATTATTAAATCCTTCAATTAGATCTGACCCATATTTATGTAATTCTTCATGAGGAACTGATGACTTAATTTGTCGACCCAAATCTTCGACTGATTCTTTTGTAATACTTTGGTGCCATGGTTTTTGTTCTTTTTCTAAAATATATTTCGCTTGTAAGCTATTTAAAAATTGAGATTTTATTTGATCTAAAGGTAAATTTTGTTCATCTGAGAAGATGACATGTAAATTTATGCGATTAAGCTTTTTAAACTCTACACCTGCAAACTCATGTAATCTAAATTCAACTACTGGCAAAATTAAATCAATATTTTTTAGTCTTCCTGAATTTTTTTCTTTTAAAACACGTTCATATCCATCAATAAAGAAATAGTCATTAATACCTATAACTTTAAACTCTTCGGGTAAATTTTCTAAATCCGTTATAAATTTTTCCCAAGTTGCCTCATTATTACCACCATATTTTTGATCAAGAGAAGCAGGCGTGTGTATATGTAAATCCCATTTACGCCATTCTGATCCTTTATTAAACATATTTCCCCCTAAAAAAATAATTAATACAAATTTAAATCTATGCTACTGCTTTATTAAACGCTTCAACCACATTTAAAATATTATCAGCATCACCACCAGTAAACACACCATCAATCCCCTCAAAATGGATTTGACTAAAAGGTGGCTCGTAAAGCTGCTCTGGCTGTAGTGTTCCCCGAATGGTTAAGTGTTCAATGACCATTTCAACAAAACGAATCTGTTTTTCATTATAGGTTGTACCTTGCAAATACTTAGAGAAAGCCGCCTGTACAGCTTGGCGATCCAGTCCAACCAATGAACGAATAAATAATGGTAAACTTTGCTCTGTTCCGAAGCATTCTTCAAACTTTTCTTTGCTTTCAACTTCTTGAGCTTCAAAAACAAATCGCTCAAGCTCTTTTAAATCGGTTGGGGTTAAAGCTAAACCTCGTTTTAATTTGGCAATGGTAATGTGGTTTTCATTAGCTTTAATAAAACTCTCCACACGCTTGCGGTATTGCGCAATATTTACCCCACTTGAAACCACTGGAATATCAACTTCAGTTGCTTCACCGATTTCATCATCTAACATGGAATACACAATCGTAGAGGTTGTTTTTTCAATGAGTTTAACCAAGCCACGGATACGTTTACGCATCGACTCAAGCATAGGGACTGTAATTCCTTCCCAATAGGCTTCAGTTTGTATGTCCTGAATTAACTTAATCTGTGCTGCGACAACAGGAATATTCTCTTTGCTTTCCAGTTTAGAAGCGATTTCAATCACTTTATTCGCATAGGCAAGTACCGCTTTGGCATCCTTATTCAACACAGCAAGTTCAATGTTGTAGCACAACATATCAAACAGCTTGGCTTCTAGTGTTTCTGCTTCTAGTTCATTTGGAAGTTTAGAAATATGTTCTCGCAACGTACCAATAGCAAGATCATCTAAATTGTTCCATGCCTCATCTTTTTGGAATTGCTCAACATACTCAAGCTCATCACGAACAATAAAATTATCTTTGTTCATTGATTTCACTTCAGTTTGTAGGCTTTGTTGTATGTCTTGACGGACGGCTGCCAATTCTTCAGTTTGATAGTCTTGAGCATTCAACAAACTCAAAAGATTTAAACGTGCCTTAAATAGTCGTTGCCCCAAGGGTTCAGCAGTAGATACAGGCGCACCATCAGGATTTTCGTTGAAATACTCAAAGTTTGAGCAGTAATCAAAAATATAGAATTCTTTTTTGTCCATTCCTGGGGCAAAGAGGTCTTTGCAAAGCCGTGTACCACGACCAATCATCTGCATAAACTTCACTTTTGAGCGTACAGCTTTGAAAAAGACGAGGTTGACCACTTCAGGCACATCAATGCCTGTATCGAGCATATCGACAGAAATAGCAATTTGTGGATCAGCCAGCTCTTTTTTACTAAAACTATCAATCAGGCTTTGTGCGTACTTGGTTGAATGCGTGATCACACGGGCGAACTTACCATCATATTGCGGATAGTTTTTGTCAAAGCGTTCTGCAATGAAATTGGCGTGGTTCTGATTGACTGCAAAGATGATGGTTTTACCCAACATATCTCCACCTTCAACCTTGATGCCATTTTCCATCAAGTGCTGCAGCATTTTGTCTACTGTGCCTGTATTAAACAGTTCCTTATTAATTTTTGATGCATTTACTTCTTCAGGTGCGTCATCACCGCCCCAATCCAGCTCATTCCAGTGTTCTTTTTCTTCTTCGGACAACTCATTAAATTTCACACCTTCACGCATGAACTTTAAGGGGACTGAAAAGGCTTTAGGTGGAACTAAATAACCATCGGCAATGGCTTGGTCTAAATCGTAATAATCTGTTGGAACACCACTTTCCAAACCAAAGAGTGCATAAGTATCACGGTCTACTTCATCGCGTGGGGTAGCAGTTAAACCAACCAATAAGCTATCAAAGTATTTAAAAATCTCACCGAATTTTTGGTACACACTACGATGGGCTTCATCGACAATAATCATGTCAAACATGCCTGTACCGTATTTACGTGTGCCGTCTGCATTCACTTCATCAATCAGTCCCATCATGGTTTGATAGGTAGATAAATACACCCGTCCATTTTGATTTTTACTGTCTACTAAATTAACAGGTGCAGAGTCAGGTAAATTGGCTTTAAAGGCATTGGTGGCTTGTACGACTAATGAGGTACGGTCAGCGAGGAATAAAACCTTCTGAATAGCATTGGCTTTCATCAGTACATCAACCAACGCAATTGCGGTACGGGTTTTACCTGTACCAGTTGCCATGATCAGTAAACCTGCACGTTCTTTACGCTGAAATGCGGCTAAAATCGCTTTGATGGCACGGGTTTGATAATAACGCTCAACGATTTCCGCATTGATCGGAAAGCTACCCAAATCTGGATTATTTTTGCGTCTTTCAATTAGGCGTTTTAGTTCAGTTTGCGTGTAAAAACCATGTACCAAACGAGGTGGGCCACCTTGCACATCATTCCAGATACGGGTTTTATAACCGTTGGTGTAGAACATCACAGGACGTTGACCTGTTTGCTGTTCTAGACAATCTGCATAGAGTTTTGCCTGTTGTTGTCCCACTTCAGGATCAACCGATGTACGTTTAGCCTCTACCAAGGCTAAAGGCAAGCCATTGGCATCATACAGTACATAATCGACAGCACCTTTACCTGATGGGCTTGGCATACCTGTAACTGGAACTTCCTCTCTTGCAGTTACACCAATTTCCCAACCTGCTTCTTCTAGTAAAAGATCAATTTTTAGTTTACGAGTTTCGTCTTCTTTGTAGTCGGTATGATCAGGAATCTGACTATTGGCAAGTTTAGCCTGTTCAACTTCAGCACGTTTTTGAGCAAGTTCAGCGTCAATATTGGCAAGTAGTTTTTCGCGCTCTTCCAAACTTGCCGATAATTCAAACAGCTGTTGTTCACGTTCACGCAAGGCTTTGTGTTGTTCTGCAAATGCTTTTTCTTTGGCTTCAACTTCTTTTTGCAGTTGTTCCTGATTCGCTGCCATTTGCTGTGTTTGGTCAGCATTTGGAATCAGTCTAGGATTGAATAAAATGGTCTGAGAGCGATCTTTTGATGGTGAGCCATAATTACGTTCAAACCAGACATAGATCAGGAACAGATGGCTAATGTGTTTAACTGTTTCTTCAGTCGTCAGTTGTTTGAATTTTTTACCGTGTACCGCACTGTTACCCACCATGCGGATGTTATCCATTTTGTCCCAAATGTAGGGTGGGATAATTTCCTTGAATTTTACATCGGTGATGAGGTTATAGAGCGATGGGTCATAAGGCTGAGTGAGTTTTTTATCGTATTGATATAACCAAAGAACAAGGTTTTCCAGCGATGTTCTTGCTGCAGCAATGGCAAATTGTGGGGAAATATACACAAGCTTTTCAGCTTCTTTTGCAGTGAGTGCTAGCTTGCTAAACTCAGGCTCTAAAAACTGAAAGTTGCTCATGTATATACCCTCAAAATATTTTATAAATTTCCGCTAAATGCTTGGTTTTGTAATGATATAAATAACTGATTTTGTACATCTAGTTGTTTATAAAGCTTTTGTTTTTGATCTTCAATGCTTAAAGCAATTTTAGACCATTTTTCCTGTAACTCTTTTGGTGGAACAGGAACTTCAATGATACTTAGCTTTCCAAGATATAATCCTGCCTGTGCAGCTGTATTTCTGCTATTTAAAATCTTTTGTTGCATATAATCTGAAGCAAGGAGATGTAATAAATATTGCGAAATTACAGAATTATTATCAGGTTTTAAGAGCGCAACACTTCTTGCAAGAGAAAACTCTTCCATATCAGGAACAAGACATAGTTTACCTATTGTTGCTCCGACACATACAATCATTAGATCGCCAAATTCAGGTGAACATCTTTTATAAATTCGTTGGTGATCTTCTTCACTAATGTATGAAACTTCAGTTATATCTAAAGTCATATTTTTAGTGATGTTTCTTGCCATTAAATAAAGTTTTCCTGATTCTAAACGTTCAACAGTTCCATGCTCACCATCAGTAATTTTAGTACAAACTTGTTTTAAGGATTTAATTGGAAATCGATTTTGGTATGTATTAGGATCGCCAAACATATCAATAAACGTGGCTTGTAAAAGCTGATCTAACTTTTCAATCGCTTGCTGACGTTTTTGGCGTAACTCGTCCGCTTGATCTAAAATAGAGGTAATTCGGCGTTGTTCTTCAAGTGGTGGGAGTGGGATTTCTAATTCTTTGAGAAATTTAAAATGTCTACTATATCCAGCATCAGGAATTTTGGCATATCTTAAATAATGATATAAATATTTGGGATCACAGTCATCTTTAGGCTTCAAGACTTTGACACCATCTGCTCCCATTGCAAATGGAAAATCTACAAATTTAATAGCTTTCGTATGATCACCAAAAATTACTACAGGTAAATCAGTACTTTTTACCAAGTACTCTTGATCATTTATGTAACCTGCAATAAATTTTTTACCTTGATCAACAACAGGGTATTGCCCATCAAGCAAAAAAAGTTCTTGGGGAAGCTTTTTATTTCCACCTGATTTATCTTGAACAATATCAGTAAATTTTTTTAATCGTAATGTCACTTAAGCATCTCCTTAAGCGTAACCATTCCTTTTAAAATATCCTGCTCAAGTACTTCTAAATCCGCCAAAATTTTACTTGGTGCTTCATATTCCACTTGCTCATACACCACTTCTTTATAACGGTTAATCGACAAGTCGTAACCATTGGCAGCAATATCGGCTTTATCCACCAAAAAACTTTGCTCAGTCGCTTTACGATCTGCTTCAGCATCCAAATTTTTAAAACGGGCAAGAATGTCAGGAATATTATTATTTTCGTGTTTAGAGGCATCTAGCTCATTACGCTTATCATCTAGCGAATAACCATCTGCCTGCATATCGTAGAACCAGACTTTATCTGTACCACCAGATTCAGTTTTGGTGAAAATCATAATTGCAGTAGAAACACCTGCATACGGCTTGAACACACCAGAAGGCATAGAAATAATCGCCTCAAGCTTTTGTTCTTCTACAATCTTTTTACGTAAATCCTTATGTGCTTTAGATGAGCCGAATAACACCCCATCAGGCACAATAATTGCTGCACGACCACCTGTTTTCAGCAAACGTAAGAACAATGCTAAAAATAGCAATTCAGTCTTTTTGGTTTTAACAATCGCCTGAATATTTTTAGCACAGCTTTCATAATCCAAACTGCCTGCAAATGGAGGATTGGCAAGAATCAAACTAAACTGACTTTCAATATGTGAATGTGCTTCGCTTAAAGAATCACGGTTTTCAATACTTGGATTTTCAACACCGTGCAGCATCATATTCATAGAACCAATACGAAGCATGGTGCTATCAAAGTCATAGCCAAAGAAAGTTTCTTCACTAAAACGCTTTGCTGCTTCAGGTGATGCAAAAATTTCTGTGCTGTGATGTTCATTTAAGTATTCACTTGCAGCAACGAGGAAGCCTGCTGTACCACAAGCAGGGTCGCAAATGGTATCGGTTGGTTTTGGCTGCATCAACTCCACAATCATCTTGATGATATGGCGAGGTGTACGGAATTGACCGTTCTGACCTGCAGATGCAATTTTACCAAGCATGTACTCGTAAATATCACCCTTAGTATCTTTATCATCCATCGGCACTTCAGCCAAGAGATCGACCACTTTCGTTAAAAGTGCAGGTGTAGGAATAGTGAAACGGGCATCCTTCATGTGATGGCTGTATGTGGTGTCATCTTCATTGCCAAGATTTTTAATAAACGGAAAAACTTCATTGGCAATAATATTGTAAAGCTGAGTAGGATCACCCAAGGTAGTGAACTTTGACCAACGCAGATGATCTTGCTCTGGTTTGAACACTGGTTTTTCTATTGTTATTTTTAGACGATTGGCTTTGCGCTCTTTTGTAATCTGAATTTCATCAAGTCGGCGAATGAATAACAAATAGGTCATCTGCTCCATCACTTCGAGTGGGTTAGAAATACCCCCACTCCAAAATGCATTCCAGATTTGGTCAATTTTGCTTTTAATTTCGCCTGTAATCACACTGATGACTCTCAAATTTCTTTGAGGATATTGTGGTAGATATTAATAGAAAAAGCTATTGTAATTAAACGGGATGCGACATGGTTTGGCGTGAGAAAAGTTAAGGCAATAACTCTTTAGCATCAATCTGAAGTACAGAAGCAAGCTCATAGAGTTTTAAGACAGTGATGTTTACTTCACCACGTTCAATACGACCTAAATAACTACGATCAATTCCACATTGTAATGCTAATGCTTCTTGGGTAATTTTTCTCTCCACTCTTTTTTTTCGTAATAATCGACCAATTTCAGTAGATAATTCTGACATTTGAAAAATTTCTCAAAAAACAGAAATATCACCAATTGAGGATTAAACATCCACGGCTTATAATCCTCATTTTCATTATGAAAGAGGTCTAAAATGTTGAAATTGAATATTCCCTTAGCCGAAGATTTCGTTGAAATAATAAAAAACAATGAAATTAAAAATTGGGAATCAAAATGCTTTTGGTTAATTATTAAACAATCAGATCGACCACGCATTTTAAGTATGAAGAGATTACGTGAGCGCATGTACACAGCAATTCAAGTATTACTGAAAAATGATTTTTTGGTAGCACAAAGATCACTATGTAATAAAAGATTATATTTATATAGTGAAACGCCAAAATTAAAAGAACTGCGAAAAAAACTGATTGATATTGATGAAAACAACCCACTATTTACCCAAAAAAACACTATAAACAAAGAGTTAAGCTTTCTAAAAAATCAGGTAGATTTTATTAATGAATTGGCAGTTTCTTACCCTGAATTTTGTGATTCAATTCAAAAATATAAAGAAGAAATTGATTATCAGATTAATTTTTGTGAAGTAAAGATTAAAACAATAAATAACATTATAAAAATATATAATGGATGATTATAAAAACCATTATACATAATATTAATATAATAAAAACAATAACTTACAATAAAAAAGTGATTGATTAATCCTGAAAAATATTCTATTTTTTCGTCAACATCATTCAAAATTCACCCGATATGATCAAATCGATTCAGCAAGTTAGAGAAGAGTTTTCAGCAAATGGAATTTCCATTGCTGAATGGGCAAGAGATAATCATTTTTCTCCAGACCTAGTTTATCGAATTTTAAAGAACAATAGAGTTCCGAAACGCGGTGAAAGCCATAAAATTGCAGTGAAATTGGGTATTAAGGAGCAAAAAAATATGAATTAATTTTAACTTTTAATTATTCTTTTTTAGTGCAGAAAGTATAAAGACCCATGCTGTAACATGAGCCTTTATGGATTTGTCTTTTACTTGAAGGTGCAAGACAAATCAATTCTAAAAGACATTGATGCTTTTATCAATGTTTAGGGTGCTTTCTGCTTTTAATTTTTACTTGATTTTCATTTAAGTGAATTAATATGTGCAGTGTAAAAGTAGTTGCAAAAGTTGTAGATGATGATTCAGGTATTCGTACAGAAATACCAATATTACTTGATCATAATAAAGAACCAATAAAGCCTATAGTTCGATTTCAGACTTACTGCAAAAAAGTGAATTTAAAGTTTAATTATTAACGAAAATTTTTCGTAGAATTGGTTGGTATTGGTCTATCTAGTTCCTCTAGAGTGATTCCCTTATTTGCAGCATTTGTAGCCCAAACAACAAATTTTTCGTTGAGTAGGTTATTGTCATTTTCTAATCTGTTTATGGTTGCTTCTAATTTTTTAATTTTTTCTAAAGCTACTTGTAGTCCCTGATTACTGAAATTGCTATTCCCATCTCTGTCAGGATTTTCTGTCCATCTTCTTTTATCCCAACTATCTTTGAACCTCGGATGTCTAAGTAAAGCCGCTTTTGTATACTTATGGCCAAGATCTATTTCAAGCATGGCTAAAAATCGGGGCCAGGTCAGTTTTCCAGTCCATCCATCAAGTAACTTTAAAGCAATATCAATTCTTTCTTTAGTTAAACGAGGTGCAGTAGTCATATGATATTTTGATCCTGGGAGATAATTTTAAAATTAGGATTTTAATTTTGCTCTAACGTTCTTACTGCGAAAGCTAAACCAACTTTAGTTTGATGATAGTCTGATGAATCTGCTAGGGTGAACATAGTGTTATTTGGCACACTATCATCCTCCAAAAATGCTTTAATTTTCTGCCAACGCTCTAGTTTAGGTTCATTGACATCAATCCATCTTCTTGCACCTGTATGCCCATCTTGTTCAGCTTCTTTTGCATCAAGTAAGGCTTTTTCAAGTATTTGTACTTGATAAGATGCCTCTCTTCTATGTTTCTCATTACCTTTCATAACGGAAAATTCACCGCAATTTCCACAGTCTTTATCTTTAGGACAGGGGGTGAGAGAATAGTCATGCCGACAGATACCATACTGAGTTATGTGAATTGATCCTAATTCTATTTTTAGGGCTTCCTCGTAACTAATAGAGTTTATTTTGGCAATAGCTTGTGCTTTTTCTTCTAAGCTCCCTGTTTGCTTGATCGCCTCAACCTGATTCTCCAGATCTGTAAAAGCTTCAATAATCGCTTCTTGAGATAAATGATTATAAACATCATTTTGCTTAACACTTTTTCTTCCTGACCAAAATGCAATGAGTTCCTGAGAGAGTGCTTTTGCTTGTGCTAGGGTATTAAGCAAGTGTCTAAATTGGTGTGATGTAACATACATCGGTTTTTCATTAGGAAATTTCTTATCATTTCTACTGAAGATTGTGCGACCGTCAGGGTTGCTTCCTAGTTGTTTATTAATCCTATCAATATCCATGGATTCAGGTACATTCAGAAGTGAATCAGCGGTGGGGCTTAAGATATTTTTAGGTAAAACAAATAATGACTCATGCCAATATTGCTGTGATCTGCCATCAAATATCGGGAATGTTTGAGGTAGTTTGCTAATTATAAAGTGTTCTATTTCATCAAAACTATAAAGATTTATCCAAGGACTTTTTACAAACATTCTACTTTTATCAGTAGTCCGTCCTATTGGTTTAGAAAATCCATATCTATAAGCATGACATGCTTTAATGGTATTTTCCTTTCCTAGAATTTTGGCAACCTCCCATAAAGTAATTGACTGATTTCTTAAATGTTCAAGATGAGGCGGAAGGTATAATTTATTTGGATTGTCTTTATACCATCGCGCAGCTTCGCGAGCAGGTTTGCCAATTTCAATTAAGTAATTCACAGCATCAGTAGCTAATTCTTCGTATTCTTTATTTACAGCAAATTTGGTTAATGGATCTCCACCTTTCAATGGACGCCATTTTAAACCCATAATTTCTATATCACCTTGAGAAGCCTTTGTGATGCAATCTATGGATAGGGATAATATTTCCGAGCCTCGACTTGGGGCAAACATTGCTAAAGCGACAAAGCAGGTTACTATTTTATCTGGGATATGGTTACTTGAATGATGGATTTCAGCGAGTGCCAAAATTTCCTCTAAATGAGGTATTTTTGATTTACTGCCTTCAGTATGATCTTTCTGTGTACGATCACTCCTTGCAGGTGCTGTATATGTAATTGTTGTAGACCAATTATAGATCTTTGTATTTATCTGTTTTTTTACAACAATATTATTAATAATCGATTCTAAATTTTTTGCAAAAACCCATGGATCTTTATATTTAGAGCGTAGATAAGATTCTGCCAAGTTTAAAGTATCACTATTTATTTCACTTACACATACAGGATTATTTTGTTCTATTAAGGCAAATTCTAAAGCTTGAATAGCATAAATAATTCGTTTGTATTCGTATAGTTTTTTTTCTCGCATAATTTGGCAAAATACTGCTTTAGCAAAATCAATTAGTGGCTCTGACATGGAAATGTTGATTTCATTTTTAGATGTTGCGTGGTCAGTGACAGAGCGGAAATAAACTTTCTTTGATTTATTATCGTGAATTTTATCTTTTAAAAAACTTGTAATATCCCAAATGTTATCATTCCAGTCATTGTTAGGAAATATAAAGTTTTTTTTGTTTGTTGAAATAAAAAACTCTAAATTTTTTTGAGACTCTGTGTCCTGAGCAGACTTAAAATTTATAACAGTTGTCATTATTTATATCCCGCTTCTACTAGATTAATAATATCTTTAACAGCCTTGATAGCTTGTATATTGATTTCCTTAATTCTTAAGGTCTGCTCTTTGGCTTGGTCTTCGACTAAGTAATCTAAAAGCTTTTCCCATGGTGCATCTATTAATGGCTCAAAATAGGGACACGTTAAACAAGCAATAGGAGCATTTTGATAGCATTTAGCTTGTGTACCACATGAACCGATTGTTTTGCCTGCTAATCTGAAAAAATCAGCAATTGCTGAGTCCTGAAATTTTGCATCATCTAGAGAGGGGATTAATTTTCCCTTGAATGCGTTAGCAAAAAAACTCATCTCTTCATTTAGGGTATCTTGTATTGGCTTTTGTAGCTCTGGCATGGATGCACGGTAGAAACGGATGCAACTTAAAGAACGGTGTGTCAGCAGTCTTGCAACTTCTTGGTCTGAAGCACCACTTGCTAAAGCTCTTGTTGCAAGCGTATACCTGAATCTATATGCATTTACAGGGATTTTTCCTTCTAACCTTGAAGAATAAGTGTTTAGATCTTCGAAAATCTGTGTAGTTTTATTACTAATTTCGGTTGGATTTAGTTTGAAGAAATTTGAATTTTCATCAGAGGAGGAATACTGCTCTAGATATTTAATTATACAGTCAGCTAAAATTGTTGGTGCTTTCCTAAGAAAATAACCTTGCTCGATTATTCCTTCTCCTTTGGCGAGAGGCATTTTAATCATTACATCTTTATCAATAACTTGTATGTCCTCAAATTTTAAGCGTGATAGTTGGACTGGTCGTGCTCCTGTTGCGATCATGAACCAGCCTAGTGTGTAATCTTTTAAGCTGATAGTATTTTTACTGAATGCTAAGTTGAATTTTGAATGTATGCTTTCTAACTCTTGTAAGGTAAACGCACCTTTTTCTGGATCATTTACTATTAGTTTAAAATAAGCAGGATTTTTTTCTTCCCATTTAATTGTATTTTCTAAAAAATCTTTGAATTCAGTATCTATTAAATTGGGATAATATTTTGATAAACGTCTAAGTATCGGCGTTATAAAAGCAGGATAACTGGGATTAATCATCTGAAGTGATTGTAAGGATGAAAAACCTAATATTTCATGATTAACATTAATATCAATATTTATCCAATCTTCAAATGCATATAGAATAGTTGAAACATATTTTATTGAGTGAGTTGATAATAGATCTGTAATAATATTTGATAAAGCATGATGAACTGTTGATTTTTTAGAAAATATACCAAAATTCAACTTGATTATAAGTTTATCATGATTTTCTAGTTCATAATTAGAAAATAGTTTTGTATTTACTTGTCTTCCATCAAGTAGTATTACAGTTCGTTCTGTAATTGGATTTTCTTTTTCAATGAGATTGTTTTGCATAATTAATGCTCTAATTTAGTATTAATACTATTTGCCAGTAGTTCGCCAAGTTCATCCGCTTTTTCTCTGATTGATCTGCGTGCATACCGACTACTCATTTCTGATATTGAACTCCACCCCATTAATCTATTTCGAATTTGCTTCTCCTTTTCTTTATCTGGTCTCCGATCTTCTGGAATGTTATCTAACATCTCACTAAAAACATCATTCCAGGTTCTTCTCATTGTGTGGGGAGTGAGCTGCGCATAGATATTGGCATGTTTCCTTAATGTTCTGAACATTAGATTGATTGCATCATTTGATAAATGTTGACCTGTCTCGGTTGTAAATAGATAACCATGTTTTCTATTTTTGAACGGGATTTTATTTAAATGCTTTGTAATATAGTTATGAAAATATTCACAGGCCTTGGAGGAGCACTTAACGTCACGTTCAACTGTTTTAGAAACTCGAATAGTGATGGTGTGATTACTATAATTAAAGTCTTCTATCTTTAGATATCTCAGCTCACTTCTTCGCATTCCTGTACTTAGTAGAATTTCATAAATCAACTGATTTCTATGTTTTAAGAATTCATTTCTGAAAAGATTATCTGGGTGTTCTGGATCTATGATCTCTAGGATTATATTTCGTTCGTTAGATGAAAGTCCCTCAGGGGCATCTTGATCACCTTTATTAGAAACTCTTGGTGCTAGTGAATTAAAGTAATTTAAACGTTGCTCAATGTCATTGTATTTATCTTTGTTAAGGCGATGTTTTGATCTTTGGAGCAGGAACTTGAGATAATTAAAAATTGTCTTTATGCGATATGAGCCTTCTTCTGCTGAAGTTGAGGCTTTTGATTCTTGTTTTAATTTAGGCATGTAGATGAGATTTTCAATTTTTTTTGCAATATTCTTCGAATTTATTGATGGTTGTTCATTTTTCTGGGCCATCATTCGATCTTGATGTTTTCGATTTAGTCTAAGAAAAAAAGCTAAATCTTGAAGTTGTTCTATGGTTAAAAAATCTGAATATAAGATGCTATCTTCTAAAACTATATTATTTAATGATGCCCATAAATGAGCAACACCAATACATCTTAATGCTTTATCCGTTGTGCTAACTGCACGTCCTAAACTTCTAAACTTAGTCATGGCATAAACATTTGGATAGAACAAAGGAATTCTATCTTCATCAATGAGTACTACCATTGGTTGTTCATCACTTGCAACAAACTCTTTAGTGCTTCTTTTTATCATAAAGTATACGTTTTCTGATTATCATCTCCCATAACTTTATTAAATATAAAAATATACCCTTTGTAAAGAGCTTAAGCCTAAGATTTACAAAGGGTATTATTTAATTATATATACATTTCAATATATATCACTGTCACTGACAAGCCTCACAATCTGGGTTGTCAATTGAACATGCCATTGGCACGGGTGCCGCCTGTTCAAAACCTTCTTCTGCTGCTGAAGCTGCCGCAGGTGCATTTTCCTGTGCCACTGCTGCAACCGGCGCTGCAACTGTCGCAGGTTTAACTGCATTCAATGCACCAGTATTAATGGTTGATTTCTCAGCCGATGTTGCACCTAAAGCACGCAGGTAATACGTCGTTTTCAGACCACGTAACCAAGCCATCTTATAGGTGATGTCCAGTTTCTTACCATTTGCACCAGAGATGTAAAGGTTCAGTGACTGTGCCTGATCAATCCATTTCTGACGACGTGACGCAGCATCCACAATCCAGCGTGGCTCAACTTCAAACGCAGTCGCGAAGATGGCTTTCAGCTCTTCAGGAATACGCGAGATCTTTTGTACTGAACCTTCGAAGTGTTTCAGGTCGTTGACCATTACCGCATCCCATAGGCCGCGTTCTTTCAATGCACGTACCAGGTAAGGGTTGATCACAGTGAACTCACCAGACAGGTTCGATTTCACATACAGGTTCTGGAAGGTTGGCTCAATCGATTGAGACACGCCACAGATGTTAGAAATAGTTGCTGTTGGTGCAATGGCCATCACGTTCGAGTTACGCATACCGTCTTTTTGAACTTTGGCACGTAAAGTGTCCCAGTCCAGACGTTGGGTACGATCAACTTCAAACATGCGCTCAGGACGGGTTTTCGCTACCAGCTCTAAAGAGTCGATTGGTAAAATACCCTGATCCCATAATGAACCTTTGAAGGTTTCATAGGTGCCACGTTCAACCGCCAGATCACTTGAAGTTTGAATTGCGTAGTAAGAAATCACTTCCATTGATTCATCAGCAAAATCAACTGCTGCATCAGAACCGTAGGCGATGCCCATTTCGTACAGTGCATCTTGGAAGCCCATGATCCCCATACCTACCGGACGGTGACGCAGGTTCGAGTTTTTCGCCTGTGGTACCGCGTAGTAGTTGATGTCAATCACGTTGTCGAGCATACGTACCGCAGTTTTGATGGTACGTGCCAGTTTTTCATGATCCAGCTTGCCACCTTGAACGTGCTGTACCAGGTTAATTGAACCCAGGTTACAGACCGCGATTTCATCTTTGCTGGTGTTCAGGGTAATTTCTGTACACAGGTTAGATGAGTGCACCACGCCCACATGTTGTTGTGGTGAACGCAGGTTACATACGTCTTTGAATGTAATCCACGGATGGCCGGTTTCGAACAGCATCGACAGCATTTTGCGCCATAAGTCTTTGGCACGTACTTTCTTATGCAGCAGGTTCTGCTCTTTCGCTACCGCTTCGTAATGCGTATAGCGCTCAGTGAAGGCCTGTCCAGTCAGATCATGCAGGTCTGGTGTTTCAGATGGCGTGAACAGGGTCCATTCAGCATCTTCAAACACACGTTGCATGAATAAGTCCGGAACCCAGTTCGCTGTGTTCATGTCATGGGTACGACGACGGTCATCACCGGTGTTCTTACGCAGTTCCAGGAATTCTTCAATGTCTAAGTGCCAGGTTTCAAGATAGGCACACACCGCACCTTTACGCTTACCACCCTGGTTCACCGCAACCGCAGTATCGTTCGCGACTTTCAGGAACGGTACCACACCTTGTGATTTACCGTTGGTCCCTTTGATGTAAGAGTTCAGGGCACGAACTGGAGTCCAGTCATTACCTAAACCGCCTGCCCATTTAGACAGCATTGCGTTATCACGCATTGCGCCATAAATATCGTACAGGTCATCACCAATGGTGGTGAGGTAACAGCTAGATAACTGCGGACGTAGCGTACCTGAGTTAAACAGGGTAGGCGTAGAAGCCATGTAGTCGAAGCTCGACAACAAGTTATAGAACTCAATTGCACGTTCTTCTTTGTTGTCTTCGTTCAGCGCCAGACCCATAGAAACGCGCATGAAGAACAATTGCGGCAATTCGAAACGGATACCATCTTTATGGATGAAGTAACGGTCGAATAACGTCTGTAAACCAAGATACGTAAACTGGTTAGAACGTTCTGGCTGAATGGCAGCGGCCAGTTTTGCCAGATCAAAGTTCAGCAGGTCTTCTGACAGCAGCTCCAGCTCGATACCTTTTTTCAGGAAGGTTTCCAGAGCTTCGCCTTCAGGGGTTTCTACTGGTAGACCCAGGAACTCCAGGCCTGTTGCCACTAAGTCATTACACAGCAGGCGCGCAGTAACGTAAGTATAGTTTGGTTCCTGTTCAATACGGGTACGCGTCGCCATCATCATGGTGGTTGAGATGTCTGACTCTTTTACGCCGTTGTACAGGTTTTTCACGGTTTCATCGACAATGGCCTGAACATCAATGCCTTCAAGACCTTCAGCTGCAGTGGTGACGGTTGCTGTCAATGCACTTAAATCCAGTGGCTTTAACTGGCCCTGGCTGTCAGTGATCTGTAAGGTCGGATGATGGTTGGCACCCATCTGCTTACGTGCTTCAGAACGTTGTTCGCGATAGATGACATAAGCACGAGCAACTTTCTGTTCGCCAGTACGCATAAGCGCAAGTTCAACCTGGTCCTGAATTTCTTCAATGTGAATGGTGCCGCCTGATGGTAAACGACGCTTAAACGTGTTCAGAACCATTTCAGTCAGTTGTTCGATACGGTCATGAATACGGCTGGAATCGGCGCTTTGCTGACCTTCAACCGCCAGGAAAGCTTTACCAATCGCTACAGAGATTTTTTCTGCATCGAAAGGGGCCACTTCACCGGTGCGTTTAATCACCTGAAGTTGACCGGGTGTGGATGTGATTACGCTCATGTCAGCATAGCTCCATTGTCATCTATTGTTATGTTTATAGACCATTGAACCGGGCAAAAAATAGGCCACAGTGTTTGAGGAATAAACACAAGACTTAGTGGTTTAAAATTGAATTGAACACAAGATACGGGAAATTTTAGGGTAGATCAATATTGACTTTTCTTTAAAATTTTTGGCGTTTTTTGGATAAAATCTTTTGCAAAAAAATCCCCGATTTGTCCATTCGGCTATAAGCCTTATCGGACACGGGCATAGCATAACAAAGCCGGCATAATCTGCTTATAGATAAACTTGTGGATAACTAAAAATCTCTTTGAACAGTCAGTCACATTCTGATCAATGGCCAAAAGCTGCAAAAAAATTGTACATTTTAAAAAAGATTTATGTTGTTGAATTCATGGAATTCAGTTAAAAAGAGAAAAGTATAAGGAATTCAATAATTAATAAAAATATAACAAAAAGCTACTTTGATGTATCAGTTTAGTGAATAGCATCTTGTTTACAATGTAAACGTGTGTATATTGCAGAATATATTTCGACGTATCTCCCGGATTTTAAAAGGATAGAATACGTTTAATCAAATAAAGGGGCAGTTCATGAGCCAAGAAGAAAAGTTACCAAAAATTTTAATTGTTGAAGATGATGAGCGTCTGGCACGTTTAACCCAGGAATACCTGATCCGTAACGGACTGGAAGTGGGTGTTGAGCCAGATGGGAACCGTGCCATCCGCCGTATTATCGCGGAGCAGCCAGATTTAGTGGTGCTGGATGTAATGCTGCCGGGTGCAGACGGTTTGACCATTTGCCGCGAGGTTCGTCCACATTATCATCAACCGATTCTGATGCTCACTGCACGTACCGAAGATATGGACCAGGTTCTGGGTCTGGAAATGGGTGCAGATGACTATGTCGCCAAGCCGGTTCAGCCACGTGTTCTGCTGGCGCGTATTCGTGCCTTGCTGCGCCGTACTGACAAAGCCCCTGAAGATGAAGTGGCACAGCGTATCGAATTTGATGACCTGGTCATCGACAATGGTGGCCGCTCAGTAACCTTGAATGGTGAACTGGTCGATTTCACCAGCGCAGAATATGACCTGCTCTGGTTACTGGCTTCGAATGCTGGCCGTATCCTGTCGCGTGAAGATATTTTCGAGCGCCTGCGCGGGATTGAATATGACGGTCAGGACCGTTCAATTGACGTACGTATTTCGCGCATCCGTCCAAAAATTGGCGATGACCCGGAAAATCCAAAGCGTATTAAAACTGTACGCAGCAAAGGATACTTATTTGTCAAAGAAACGAATGGTATATAATCGTCGCGCGTATCTGATATAGGACGGTTTTTCGTGTTCAAACACAGCATATTCTTGCGGATTTATGCAGGATTGGTGATTCTGGTGGCATTGGTGGCCGTGTTTGGCTATCTGCTGGTTCAGATCATTAACTATCAGCGCGCGCAAGAATATCGTGAATCCCTGACCGATGGTATGGCTTATATCATTAGTGAAGGGGTGGCGCGACAACCCAATGAGCAGCAAAAGCAGGACTGGATTTCAGATGCCTCGGATTTGCTGGAACTGCCCATCTATTATATTGCTGCCGATAAGGTCGAGCTGTCACGGGCCGAACTGAAACGGATTAAAGAGCGCAAGGCTGCGGTACGTTACGATGCAGAAACGACCACAGCCTATATTATTATGGGCCTGAAAAATGACCCGGAACATTATCTGTATATCAAGGCCGATGAAATTACCGAACGGCAAATGAAGGCATTGCCGATCTTTATTCTGGATTATCTGGTCTATTTCCCGGGACAGGAAAAAGAATATCTGGCCCGTATCCAGGATCAGTTCTCTTATCCTATCGACATTCAGAACATTGCCGATTTACCGCTCGACTCCGAGCAAATTGGCCGTTTAAGGCTGGACCACAGCATTATCCTGTATCGGGATAATGCCAGCGTACGTGGCACCACCATCTCCATTATTTCACCAATGCCGAATTCACCATCCGAGGTGCTGGTACTTGGTCCGGTCCCGCTGTTTAACTGGATGCCATTCCAGCTGGCGGCCGGGATTACCTTGCTGAGTCTGTTTATTCTGAGTCTGGGCATTTATGGTCTGATTCTGCCGATGCAGCGCAAAATCCGTGAAGTAAATTTCGCCTTGAACCGTATGAAAACCGGCGATTTAAACCTGCGTTTACCCATTGACGGTTCAGATGAAATGGCCAGTCTGGCCTCCAGCTATAACAGCATGTCCGATCATATCCAGCGTTTAATTGAAGCCCAGCGCGAACTGATGCGCGCGGTATCGCATGAACTGCGTACCCCGGTGGCGCGGATTCGTTTTGGGATGGAAATGCTGGCCGAAGAAGATGATTATGAATACCGGATTCAGCAGCTGGACATGATTGATAAAGACATTGAAGCGCTGAATACCCTGATTGACGAGATCATGACCTATGCCAAACTGGAGCAGGGCATGCCATCGTTAGAAATTGAAAAAGTGGTGCTGTTTGATGTATTGGATCAGGTGGTCAATGAAACCGACGCACTGAAAACCGGTAAGGACATTCAGCTGCAAACCATGTCGACCAGTCTGGAAGTTGATGCCGAGCGCCGTTATTTACACCGCGTGGTGCAGAACTTGGTCGGGAATGCGGTGCGTTATTGTGACCACAAGGTACTGGTCAGTGGTGGCGTGACTGCACAAGGCGTGGCTTATGTCTGTGTGGAAGATGATGGGCCGGGCATTCCTGAAGAAGACCGGAGCCGCGTATTTGAAGCCTTTGCCCGTTTAGATGACAGCCGGACCCGTGCTTCTGGGGGGTATGGTCTGGGCCTGTCGATTGTTAGCCGGATTGCCTACTGGTTTGGCGGCAAGATTGAGGTGGATCAGAGCACCACTTTGGGCGGTGCACGTTTTATTATGTCCTGGCCGGCGCAGCGCTTTAGCAAGTCGCGTAAAAAGCAGGGCAATAAAGAAGGGCTGGAATCTTAAACGCTGCTTCAAAGATTCAGCTAAAGAACAGCAGCAAGGGGCGTTTGCTGTTCTTTGGTGGGATGGTTGGGGCAGAGGTTATCAGCCATTGTCACCATCCAAAATGGTCCGCGTACTCTCTTACTGTCCAGTCTTTGAATTGATCAATTAAGTTGCTAAAAAAATAGCCAGTGATGTCACTGGCTATTTTGTTTTTGCATGGAGCAATTATTGAGTCTGTTGTTTGTACAAGCGGTCTGCTTCATCAAAACGCTCAGTAATGCTGCTGCTTGGCGCTTTGCCCAGCAAGCTCACCACAATAATGGCAATGAACGAGCAGACAAAGCCCGGAATAATTTCATAGATACCGGTATCGCCCCAGACATTTTTCCAGAGAATCACCATCACCGCACCCACGATCATGCCGGCGAGTGCGCCATTTAAAGTCATGCGTTTCCAGAATAAAGACAAAATAATCAGTGGACCAAAGGCGGCACCAAAACCAGCCCATGCATAAGCCACCAGGCCCAGCACTTTCGACTCAGGATTACCGGCCATCCATATTGCCAGCAGGGCAATCAGTAATACCATTAAACGGCCAACCCAGACCAGCTCTTTTTGTGAGGCAGATTTTCGCAGGAACGATTTATAAAAGTCTTCAGTCAGAGTACTTGAACACACCAGCAGCTGACAGCTTAGGGTACTCATCACCGCAGCCAGAATTGCCGCCAGTACAATACCAGCCACCCACGGGTTAAACAGGATTTTGGTCAGCTCCATAAACACGGTTTCAGGGTTGGCATTCACCACCCCGGCCAGTTCCGGATGTTGCTGGAAGTAGGCAATACCAAAGAAACCGGCCGCCACCGCACCACCTAAACACAGGATCATCCAGGTCATGCCAATACGGCGTGCATTTGGAATTGACTTCACCGAATCTGCCGCCATAAAGCGCACCAGAATGTGCGGCTGACCGAAATAACCCAGGCCCCAGGCCAGTAACGAGATAATCGCAACAATACTTAAATCACCGACCAGATTCATGGCTTGCGGACGCGCAGCTTCCAGTGCCAGCGTCACTTGAGATAAATCAGAAAAGGTCAGCAGGGTGACAATAGGCGTCAGGATTAAGGCAAAGATCATCAGGCCAGCCTGAATGGTGTCTGTCCAGGACACCGCCAAGAAGCCGCCAATAAAAACATAGCTGATGGTGGCAATGGCACTGATCCATAAGGCCGTGCTATACGACATTTCAAACATACTTTCGAACAAGCGCGCACCGGCCACCATGCCAGAGGCACAGTAAATCGCAAAGAAAATCAGAATCACAAAGGCGGATACAATACGCAGCACTTTTTTCTGGTCATTAAAGCGATTGGAGAAATAATCCGGTAAGGTCAGGGCATTGTGCTGCACTTCGGTATGTACCCGTAAGCGGCCCGCAACCAGTAACCAGTTCAGCCAGGCACCAATAATCAGACCAATGGCAATCCACACCTCAGATAAACCGGACAGATAAATTGCTCCCGGTAAACCCATCAATAACCAGCCACTCATATCCGATGCGCCAGCAGACAGGGCCGTGACAAAGCTGCCTAAACGGCGGCCACCCAGAATATAGTCTGAAAAGTTGGTGGTTGCGCGATAGGCCATCAGACCAATCGCGATCATGGCGACAATATAAAACAGAAAGGTGATTAAGGTCGGATTTAGGGAGCTCATACGGTATCCATATAGTATGTTGGACAGTAAAGGACTTATGGCCTCAATGCGTTCCATGCAAATTCTTGATGGATACTCACAAGTCCTGAAAGATTCAAAAAATGAAGGCGAAATTTAACCATAATTTTGCATGAAATACTGATTTTTCTTTCAGGCAATAAAAATAGACAGCATCCAGGCTGTCTATTTTTGGCTAAAAAGGTGCTTAGTTTTGTCGGCCCATGACCCCACGAATGGTATTCAGAATATCGGCCGGTAATACCACCGTCTTGGCATTTGGCGACTTCGACATATCCTGCATGGCTTTCACATATTGTTCACCAAGCAGATAGGCCACCGGAATTTCTTTATCGCCGACTGCTGTCGTGACCATTTCAATAGCACGTTGCGAAGCTTCGGCCAGCACCACTTGTGCTTCGGCATCACGGCGTGAAGCTTCAAGACGGCCTTCGGCTTCCAGAATGGCTGCCTGTTTTTCACCATCGGCTTTGGTTACGGTGGCACGACGCTGACGTTCTGCTGCCGCCTGTTCTTCCATTGCTGACTGCATTGTGTTGGATGGTTTAATATCTTGAATTTCAACGGTTTTAAGGGTAATACCCCAGTCCGCAATATCATCTGAAATCGAGGCTTTTAAACGTGCCTTAATATGGTCACGTGAGGACAGCGCATCATCCAGATCCATTTCACCGACAATAGAACGCAACGAGGTTTGTACCAGGTTCTGAATGGCCCAAGAATAGTTTTCAATCCCGTACACCGCTTTTTCTGGCGTGGTCAGGTTAATGTAGGCCACCGCGTTCATGAGCAGAACGGCGTTATCGCGGCTGATGACTTCCTGAGATGGAATGTCCAGTACAATGTCTTTGGTGGTGACTTTATAGGCCACTTCATCGACATAGGGAATTACGAAGTTCAGACCCGGACTTAGGGTAGTGTGGTATTTACCCAAACGTTGCACAATCCATTTATAGCCTTGTGGAACAATACGCACCCCTTTAAAAATGGTGATGGCCACAAAGGCCAGCAGGGCTAAAACAATAATGGAGCCAGCATTCATTTTATATTACTCACTGTTTTTCGTTGTCATTCTGCAGGCTATGCAACTGCACAACCAGATCATTGCCAAGAATATCGACCACACGCACACGATCACCGACCTGCACCGGACTTAGAGTGCGGCAGTTCCATTCATCAGAACCGAGCACCGGCATCGGAAAACGGACTTTCACTTCGTCATGCTCCAGATTGGTCTGGATGACCATACCAATCTGGCCGATGGTGGCTTCCCGTGACAGGCCGGCTTTGGTTTTATCAATCGACAGCGGTTTAATAAATTTAAACCAGAGCAGGGTACACAGCACCGATAAAATGATCCACATCACCAGCTGCGTGGTGGTGCCCATCATCGGGAACAGCAGATATAAAACGCCCACCATCAGCGCGCCCACGCCAAACCAGAGCGCAGCAAAAGCCGGCAGCAGCAGCTCGGAAAGAATCAGCAAAATGCCTAAAACAAACCAGTGCCAAGGTTCAAGAACAAATTCCATACATCGACTCGTCGCGAATGATTGTAAAAAGAATCATTGATATAGATCAATCTGTATGCTGTTCAATGTAGCAGATGACAACCGACTTGGATATGAAAAAATCCCCGATGTTAAAATTTGGCTTTAGGTGGTGGCGCCAAAGCGGCTGGAGATTTTTTAAAGTCGCTGATGGCTTTTTCAATGGCGCGGATTTTCAGCTGGGCAGCTTTTTCACCTTCTAAAATGGTCTGGTTGCTGGCTTTTAAATCCAGTGTGCCAATATGACCAACTTTAGGCTGAATCACCACATTGGCCTGGCGCAGTTCTTCATGAATACTCTGCTGGCCCATAATGTTGATGGTCTGATCGAGCAGGCCCCACATATTCATGGGCGTATTACCGGTTGGACGCGCGGAAATATCCACCGCAATGACCAGATCGGCGCCCATATCTTTGGCAGTTTTGACCGGAATCGGGCTGACCAGGCCGCCATCGACATATTTGGTGCCAGCAATAGTCGCCGGCACAAACACATTTGGAATACTGCAGGAGGCACGTACCGCCTGACCGGCATTGCCTTTAATAAAGTCGGCTTTACGGCCATTGTCCAGACGGGTAGCGACTGCAGCAAAACGAATCGGGAACTGCTGGATGGCTTTGTTACCGACCTGCTGATTGACATAGTCCTGCAGTTTCTGGCCCAGCACAAAGCCCTGACGGTTCAGGGTTAAGTCGCGAATATCAGATTCTTTAAAGTTTAGGGCCAGTTGCTGTAACTGATACGGTGATTTACCACTGGCATACAGACTGCCGACAAAACTGCCGGCACTGGTGCCGGTTACAATTTTCGGTTTAATGCCGTGTGATTCTAAAACTTTCAGTACGCCAATATGGGCAAAACCTTTGGCACCGCCACCCCCTAAGGCAATGGCCACCACCGGTTCACGCGCCTGAATAGGCGTTGGAGTCACTGGGGTTTGTACCGCCCGATCACAGCCGGAAAGTGCCAGCAATAACAGGCCGGCTGTCGAAAATTGCAGTAATTTCATGATTCGATAGGAGATTAATTCAACAAAATATGCGCACATCTCAGCAAAAAAATACGGTTTTGGCTAGTCTTTGGGCCAGCGTTTTTGTAACGGCTTGGCCAGCCAGTGCGGATTTTTGGCAGAAAACTTGCCTTCATAATGCTGATAAATCGCGTCTAAATCCTGTTCATAATGCCCGGTCGGATGAAACACACCAAGAATATGAATGGTCTTATGCGCATAATCAAAAGAGAACATCACAATCGGAATTTGTGCGCCATAGGCAATATGATAAAAACCGCTGCGAATCTGCTCGGCCTGTTTGCGCGTGCCTTCCGGCGCCATGCCGACCCAGATCTGTTCACGTTGCCGGATAATTTCAATAATCTGCTGGGTATGGCCCTGCGGCGCATGGCGAATTACCGGCACCACCCCAATCCACTCCAGCAGCGGTTTTAACGGTGTATTAAACAGGGTATGTTTGCCAAAAATGGTGACTTTTAGCCCCAGTCCGAGCAAAGCAGCGAAGCCATGCCAGGCATCAATATTGGAGGTATGCGGGGATATAATTGCCACCGCTTTGGGAAGGTTGGGAAATTCGCCTTTCAGCTGCCAGCCTTGGGCCAAAAAGAGCGATTTAAAAAAGCCTCGACTCAGGGCGCTGCCGCGGCCAGGTACTTGATCAGGTAAAACAGGAAATTGCTTGGTCATTGTTTTTATGTATTATCCTACTGAAACTCAGCCAAGTTTTACAAAATATTGCGACTTTATTCAATGGGGAAGCAGAGCAAAAATACGCTTTTGTTTGAGCAGTTTTGCCTGGAGCCATCCGCTTGGCCTGAAATAAAAAGGAATGTCCGCTGCTATGCCGAATCTTTATCTGTTGCTGTTTTCCCTGTATTGGGCGCAAGGTCTGCCGGTGGGCTTTATGACCCATGCCTTGCCGGTGATCTTAAGGGCGCAAGGGGTATCGCTGGCGCATATTGGCGGTTTTGGCCTGTTAATGTTGCCCTGGTCGATTAAAATTTTCTGGGCGCCGTGGGTGGATCGCTTTGGCCGCAGCGCTCAGGGCCATTACCGTTCCTGGATTATTCCGACTCAGTTGCTGAGTGTCGTGGTGTTAATCGGGCTGTCATTTATCCCGATTCAGGCCCTGAATGAACCGCTGTATTTGTTTGGCTTTTTTTTCGGGCTGTTGCTGATGAATCTGGTTGGGGCCACGCAGGATATCGCCACCGATGGACTGGCGGTGAATATTTTAACTGGCCAGCAGCAGCACTGGGGCAATACCTTTCAGGTGATTGGTTCACGGCTGGGCTTTATTGTTGGTGGGGGCGCCATGCTCTGGGCTTTGGACTGGCTGCACTGGCAGGCCACGTTTCTGATGCTGGCACTGCTGGTATTTTTAAATACCTTGCCAATTTTACTGTATCGAGAACCGCAACATTCAGCCAAAACAGCGCAGAAGACCACGCCTTTTTCCTGGCAGGTCGTGCGCCAGTATCTGGGTTATTTTCGCCAGAGCCGCAGCTTGGCACTGTGGTTATGGGTGCTGCTCAGTTTTAAAATTGCCGATGGTCTGTCTGGTCCATTACTCAAACCGTTAATGGTCGATTTGGGCTTAAGTTTTTCCCAGATTGGTATTTATGTGACCATGCTAGGGGCGTTTGCGGCGTTACTGGGTGCAGGTGTGGCCGGCTTATTGCTCCGGGTGATGTCACGTGCTCAGGCTTTAGTGCTGTTTTCAGTGTTGAAAGTGCTGGCTTTAACTGCCTATAGCTGGCTGGCCTATCAGTATGAACAGCAGCAGGCGGTAGCGCTGTGGCTGATTTATCTGATTAATGCGCTGGAAGATGGTATTTCGGCGATGCTGCTGGTGGTGATGCTCACTTTGGTGATGCACTATAGCCGCAAACAGCTGGCCGGTACCGATTTTACTTTTCAGGTGGCGCTGATGGCTACCGTCAGTGGTGGGCTGTATAGCCTCAGCGGCATACTGGGCGATCAGCTTGGTTATGCACGCTATTTAATGATGATTAGCGGGATTGCGCTGCTGTGTCTGCTTCCGATTCTGGTCTGGGCCAGAAGCCTGCCCAAAGATGAGGCGGTTCAGCACAAATAAACCCTTAAAAAAGAAAAAAAGCGATCCTGGAGGGAATCGCTGGAGTCGTAACTGGTTTATTAAAAATAATGGCCTTCCACCTTGACCCACAGCCGTTTGCTGAATGAATAGTGGCTGTGCTGATGTTATACAGTGAGGAGGGCACTTTCTTGGAATTGACCCTGAATATGGGCAGGGAGTGGTGTGCGATCCCGATGACAAGCAGTGTAGTGGCTGTTTATGACATATTTAAGACAGATGCAGGCGCTGACGTGCTGACTGTCGAATTCCTGTTCAATCAACTCATAGATCGATGCTCCTGATCAGAAAGACTGACTTTTGAATAAGCAAGATACTCATCAGCTGGTTTGGTTTAGATATTCCATTTTTAGTGATGAATCCTGTGATCAACTCGTCAATGACAAGTGGCGTTGGCTAAATCACAACGTCAATCATGCTTCATGCTGGTGCAGCTAAAATTCGAGGCCAATCCATCCCGGTAGAAAACTTAACATACCTAGTAAGACCGCGAAAATTCCATGCTAAAGCTGAGCTAAAAAATCGGCCAGCGCCAGCAGAATCGCTGATCTACTTCTTCAATACCTCATGTTGTTGCCGGTTGATTTAAGCAAAGCGTCATCAGTTTTATAAGTCGCTGATCCAGCAGCCAGAAAACTGTTAGTACCGGACTTATAAAAAAGCATCACCATCGAACTGGAAACCAAGGTGGGTTTGGGCGGCAACGTCGTGATTGATCAGTACAACTTGATAAGTCGATGCACCGGACAAGTCATTATCAGGCCATCAGGCTGAATTATAACGCTCAAAAACCGCTCCAATCAGATACAAAAGCAATAAACAGTTGGAAGATTTGGTTTTGTCCTGCCGGCGCAGGTTACGGATGATCAAGGCTCTTTTGATGATGTGTTTTCAAGGTTGAAGAATGAAACGGAGTATTTTTGCAGCGACTGCACTTTTGAGTATGAATATGGCTTTTGCTGCCGAGGGCAGTCATTTTGACTGGAGCTATGCGGCACAGACTGCGCCGGATAAATGGAGCCAGTTAAAACAGGAATATCAGGCCTGCGCTGGCATGAATCAGGCGCCCATTAATATTGCCCAGACCACACCGGCGCAGTTGCCGCCGTTAAAACTGAACTATGCGGCCAAGGCCAAAACCATTGTGAATAACCAGCGCACGGTTCAGGTCAATTTTGAGCAGGGTAGCCATTTAGAACTGGACCAGAAAATCTTTGAACTCAAGCAGTTCCATTTGCATAGTCCAAGTGAAAACACCATTCAGGGGCAAAGTTTTGCGATGGAGATGCATCTGGTACATGCCACACCTGCGGGTGAGCTGGCGGTGCTGGCAATTATGTTTCAGGAAGGTCAGGAAAATCCGAAGCTGAAACAGCTGTGGCAGGAGTTACCGCAGCAACCCGGTGAGGCCATTATTTTAAACCATCAGGATGTAGCCGCGGCATTTTTACCGGAGCAACGGGATTATTATCGTTTTAACGGCTCTTTAACCACGCCGCCGTGTACCGAAGGCGTGCGCTGGATTGTCTTCAAACAGATTCAGCAGGCCTCGAGACAGCAGATTCAGGCTTTTTCACAGCTGATGGAACATCCGAATAACCGGCCGGTACAGCCGACCAATGCACGTCTGGTGCTGGAGTAATCGAATATGAAAAAAAGCAGATCGTTTGATCTGCTTCTTAATTTAGGGTGTTCGTATGGATTAATGCAGGATTTTATCCAGGAACTGCTGGGCACGTTCACCGCGCTGGGTATTAAAGAATTCATCTTTGGTGCAGTCTTCGACAATCTTGCCCTGATCCATAAAAATCACCCGGTTGGCGACTTGACGGGCAAAGCCCATTTCATGAGTCACACACATCATGGTCATGCCTTCACGCGCCAGCTCGACCATCACGTCCAGTACTTCGGTAATCATTTCCGGGTCCAGCGCCGAGGTTGGTTCATCAAACAGCATGGCAATCGGGTCCATACTTAAGGCCCGGGCAATGGCAACCCGCTGCTGCTGCCCACCAGAGAGTTGCGCCGGAAATTTGTTGGCCTGCGAACTTAAACCAACCCGATCCAGATAGGCCAGCCCTTTCTGTTTGGCTTCAGCTTCCGAGCGGCCCAGTACCTTGACCTGGGCGATGGTCAGGTTTTCGGTAATGCTTAAATGCGGAAACAGCTCGAAATGCTGGAACACCATGCCAACACGGCTGCGCAGTTTGTTCAGATTGGTTTTCGGATCGCTAATTGAAATCCCATCAACCAGAATCTGGCCTTTTTGAAACGGTTCCAGACCATTTACGGTTTTAATCAAGGTCGATTTTCCCGAACCCGATGGTCCACACACCACCACCACTTCTCCCTGACGAATCTGGGTGCTGCAATCGGTCAGGACCTGAAAATCCTTATACCATTTGCTGACATTCTGGAGGTCAATCATAATCTTGGGTTCGGTCATACCGTCAGCCTCCTTTGTAGTTTTTTCACTGCATAGGTGGCGATTAAACTCACGCTAAAATACACCAGCCCGGCAAATAGAATATATTGGGTCAGCAGCGCCATTAAATCGCCGCGGACATAATTGGTGCGGAAGAAATCCAGCAGGCCAATGGCATAAACCATGGTGGAGTCCTGAAACAGGATGATGGTCTGCTGTAACAGCAGCGGGGTCATTTTGCGAAAGGCCTGCGGTAAGATAATCAGCCGCATCGACTGGCCATAAGTCATGCCCAGCGCATAGGCAGCCGCAGTCTGGCCTTTGGGAATGGACTGAATCCCGGCACGGACAATTTCAGAAAAGTAGGCCGCCTCAAATAGCATAAAGGCCACGATACTCGACACCAGTGCAGTATCAATGGTCAGGTAATTCCCGGTGAGGGCGGTGTAGAAAAATGGTACCGCAAAATAGAACCACATTAGCACCAGCAGCAAGGGAATCGAGCGGAACAGATTGACATAGCCTTGTGCAAACAGATTCAGTACGCGAATAGAAGACAGGCGCATTAACGCCAGCAGGGTGCCAATTAGAATACCGCCAATGGTCGCCATGACCAGCACTTTTAAGGTAATGGTAAAACCATGCCATAGCGCTGGCCCGGACAGTTGTAAATCATTTAAAAATGCAGTGAGCCATTCCATTATTTTTCTCCTGCAATCAGGCCGGGAACACGTAAACGTTTTTCCAGCAGGTTCATGCCCTGAATGAGGCAAATATTAATCACAATAAAAATAACGGTGACAATGGTATAAATTTCAATGGTGTTTTGCGTGTACTCACTGATGGTTTTCATTTGCGAGATAATTTCCGCCACCCCGACCAGAGAGGCGACCGAGGTGTTTTTAACGCAGTTGGTCAGCTCCGAGCTTAACGGCGGCAAAATAGTGCGAAATGACTGCGGTAAAATTACATAGCGATATAACTGCGCGGTACTAAAACCCATGGCATAACCGGCATTGATCTGTCCGCGTGGCAGGGCTTCAATACCGGTGCGCACCTGTTCACAGACCCGCGCCGCGGTAAACAGTCCCAGTCCAATACTGGCTGAAATCAGCGCTGAAGTATGCGCGCCTAGATCATTCATCCACCAGCTTTTGATGGGCGCTGGCAGGAAATTGGGCACCACATAGAACCAGATAAACAGCTGGATCAGCAGCGGTACATTACGAAAAATGGTGACATAGGCGGTGCCAATCGTGCGGGCGGTTTTGCTGGGCAGGGTTCGCATAATCCCCAAAATGCTGCCCAGTAGCATGGCAATACTCCAGGCCACAATGGCAATCACCAGCAGCCAGCCCAGACCGGCGAGAATCCAGTGCAGATAGGTACTGTCGCCAATGCCGGTAGACTGAAACAGGACACCCCAGTTCCAACTATAATTCATACGTCCTCCTCAAAAACTCAGGTAAAGCATCCGTGTTTACCTGAGCCGGTTTATGTTGGAGTGTTACTGATCACGATCGTGCGGATTGGCAATCAGGTCTTTCAGCTGATCGGACATTTCAAAGTTCAGGTTGATGTTCTTCGGTGGAATTGGCTGCTGGAACCATTTGTTATACATCTGGTTGATTTCACCCGAGCTATAGGTGGCTTTAATGGCATCATCCACCACCTGTTTAAATTCAGTATCGCCTTTACGCAGCATACACCCGTAAATTTCCTGAATTGGCGCCGTACCGACAATCACCCATTTGTCTGGATCGGTGGCTTTGGATTTTTCACCGGCCAGCAGAATATCATCCATCATAAAGGCAGCGGCGCGGCCACTTTGTAGCATCAAGAAGGATTCGGCATGGTCTTTGGCTGAAATAATTTCGCCAATACCGAGTTCTTTTTCATGCTGGCGGATATAACGTTCAGAAGTGGTACCGGCGGTGGTGACCAGTTTTTTGCCTTTTAAGTCAGCAAAATCCTGAATACCGGAATCTTTGGCCGTAAGTAAACGTGAACCCACCTGGAAGAAACCGACCGAGAAAGCCACTTGCTGCTGGCGTTCCTGATTGTTGGTGGTCGAGCCACACTCTAAATCGACCGTCCCGTTAGAGACCAGTGGAATCCGGTTCTGGCTGGTAACCAGGTTATAGCGGATTTTCAGATCTGGCATCTCCAGTTTCTGTTTTAGCGCTTCCACCACTTTCAGTTGCAGGTCATGCGCATAACCGACCGGCTGATTTGGCGTATCGGCAATATAGGAGAAGGGAATGGATGAGTCACGATAACCCAGCACAATGGTGCCGGACTTTTTGATTTTCTCTAAGGTGCCCGAACTCGAGGCAGCGGCATTGGTGTTGCTATTGGCATCAGCTGGAGCTTTATTGTCACTACAAGCACTGAGGCCAAGCATGAATGCGCTGGCACAAAACAGGGAGGTGAGGGTGTGTTTAGAGGTCATGTACAAAACTCCTTTTGTATTGATTATTGGTCATTTGCTGTTATTCATGGCAATTCCAATCCTGGAACTGATTTATCAGGTAATGAAGCAAATGAGATTGTTTTAATTATCTCTGCACAACGGCATAGCTTCATCTTAAGCGAGATTTCCAGCATTGCTCAAGCGAAATTTTTAACCGTTTTGTTAATGATAAATCGTTATGAAATAACCACTTTTTAGATAAATAGCAGCAAAAAGCATGAATAAAATACAGCAGGAACTGTGCCAGTCTTGGGCCATTAAAGACCAAGATATGACCAAAGTTGAGATAAAAAGTTAGGCGAAGGTAGATGAACCGGCACAGAGATTTAAATCACGCGATTAATCTACCCGCAGGGTATTGATGGCTTCAGTCCAGTGACAGCTGTCACAACGCGGGCAGATCTGCTCGGCACTTTGCAAAAAATCGGTATAGCCACAGTATACGCAGGCGTAATGGGTATGCGGTTTGACTTCGGTAATTTCCTGACAGGCTTTGGGAAACAGGGGCAAACCGTAACGCACCTGATCATTGGAAAAAAACAGGATGCTAAACTTGCCATCATTTTCGAGTAAACCGACTCGTACCTGTCCCAGATGTTCGACCCCTTGCTGGCGCATTTCGGCAAAGAATTCATCGTGCGACATTTTACCGCGTTTAATCTTTTCTAAGACCAGCTCGCCATCTTCGACAATATACAGCGACTTGCCTTCCAGCAGATCTTCAAAGGGCTGGTATTTCATCATTAACCAGGTCACCAGACGATACAGGAAAATCACGATGCTCATGATTAGCAGGGCCTGAATCAGCGGCAGATCTTCGGTGAACATCGGGTCGCCGGCAATTGAACCCAGCGATAGAATAATCGCCAGTTCAAAAATTGACAGCTGGCGCACACCACGTTTTCCAGTCAGACGTAAAAAGATAATGATCATGCTGAACATGAGGATGGCACGCACGCTAATTTCAGCAGCAAAAGCCCAAGTGGTGTCATGAATAAAAATACTGGCCCAATCCATGTGAATGTCCTTTTTATAATCTGTTGGTCTTTGTTGATACTATGCATGAATTGCGGCGGCTGAATGTTTATAGTTGCGTAATGAACTGCAATGATTTGAGTGACTTGGTTAATTCAAAAAATTACCTGATCTGAAGCCATGTAATGTTAAGGCTTATTTGCTCAGGATTTTGCTTTGCTTCAGTTTTACTGAGATGAGTCAAAAAATACTTTCACATAAATCAGGTATAATTTCTCTTTTGCTTTTATCTTCCCTATGCCTTTTGCGCTGAAAACCATGCCAAACATGGTGCTTGAAGTCTCACCACAGCATCAGAAGCTGAATCGTTTAATTGATGAGATTGAACAGCAGAAACAGTTATTGCTTGCATGGCAACATGCCCAAGATGACATTCGTGCCTATAGTCAAAAGGCGCTGATGCCTGCGTATCGTGAGTTATATAGCACTTTGTATGAACAGATGAAGACACTTTGGAATGGTCTAAGTAGTTATAGTTTCACGAAATCAAATACAGCATTGGTGGAAGATAAAATCCAAACTTTAGCACGGTTACTACAAGGTTCACATTTGCTGAGTCAAAAGCAGTTAGATGAAGTGGAAAAAATGCATGTCTATTATCAGCAGGCAGATGAATACAGCAAGAAAAAAAACAAGAAGAAAAATATAGACACTTTTGATGAGCCTGAAACTGAAACAGTCCAAGCCGATGATGTATTTGAAGATTGGAATAATGATCAATACCAACAAGCACGTGAGCAAGCCAAGTTAAAACGTCAGCAAGAAAAACAAGCGCAAGCTGAAAAGATGGTGAATCAATCACTCAAAACTGTGTATCTCAAGATTGCTTCCATCATTCACCCTGATCGTGAGCCCGATGAAGCTAAAAAAGAGGAAAAGACCGAGCTTTTACAACGTGCCAATGAAGCATACGAACAGGAAGATTTATTCTTTTTACTGAAACTTCAGCTTGAAGTTGAGCAAAGTAAAAACGGTTCACACAAAGGTTTAAGCACAGAACAATTCAAGTTTTACCAACAGGCGTTAGAAGCACAAAGCCAGTCCTTAAAACAGCAGATGCAGGAATTGATTAACTCGCTTGTATGGTCAAATAAAGCCAAAATTGCGGTGCAAAAGTCCAAAGGGCAGCTCAATATTGAGCAGTTGTATAAACAGATTGATGCGGATGTGTCGAACGTGAAGCATCAGTTAAAAGCGGAGAAGCAACGGCTGAGTTTTATGGGGAAAGAGAGTGGGCTAGGGATGTTGTTGGAGCATGGGGTTTTGTAAAGAATATAGTTTTTTTGAACTAAGCAAAAAGTTTGTATGCTATTCATTATGCTAAAATATTACAGAAATTGAGATTAGCGTTGAAGTCAGTGAATGAGCAATTTAGATTTAAGCATTTATCAAACGAGTGAAAAATTATCGGCACAACAAAAAAAGTTTAATCGATTGCTTAAGAAAATTGAGCAATTACAAATGGTATTGGCGGACTGGCAACAAGCGCAAAAACAAGTTCAAGAGGATGCAAGAGATGAGCTATTACCTTTATATCGTCAGTGGCACCACGTTTTGTTCGCTCAATTAGAGACGCTTTGGCAATATAAAAATACGCATAAAATCGCAAAAACATATTTAGTGCGTTTAGATGAAAAAATTTCAATTTTAGCGAGTCAGCTGCTTAATAATCCGAATCTTTCTGAACAACAACATGAGTTGACGCTTATCATTGCTCAACATTATGAGCTGATAGAAGAAAGTGCTGATGCTGAAGAAGTCAGCTCTCATGTAAATGATCATTCGCATCAAGCGCATGATGCTGATGAAATGATGCAAAAACAAGCCATAAAAGAAATGATAGCAGACCAAATCGGGGTACCCGTAGCTTGGCTTGACTTTGATTTGGATCTCAATAATCTCGACGCGTTTATGGAAAAAGTAAAAGATAAATTAGATCGAGAAGAAGCAAATTTTATTCAAAATCAGCTTAATGAAGATGAGCGTGATGAATATCAAAAGTTTGCTGAAAAGGAAAAAAAGAAAATTTTAAAGAAGCAAACACAGCTTGAAGAAGCGAAAAAAATGGCAGGGCAATCTCTAAAAAGCATTTATTCAAAAATTGCTGCCTTAATTCACCCTGATCGAGAGCAAGATGAACAAAAGCGCATTGAAAAAACCGAATTATTACAGCAAGCAAATGCTGCATTAGAGGAAAAAGATTTGCTTACTCTTTTGAAATTGCGTGTTTTTACAGCGCAAGGTGATCAGGAACAGGCAACAAAAATCGCGAATGAGCATTTGAAATCTTATAATTTATTGTTGGAAGAGCAAGTAGAGAAATTACAATTTGAAATAGATGATATTATTTATTCATTTGATTGGATCGGCTCTGGTTTTTACAAACAGCGTTTTAAACCTGTTGATTTGATAAAAAAATATCAACGCGATTTAGCAGATATTCAAGCAAAACTGTTAAGAGATGAAAAGCGTTTAAATGATTATAAGGATTTTGATTACTTAAAAATTTTACTGAAAAGCAGAGCATTTAGTTGGTCATTTGAGTAATTTTTAGCATTGATTGTCATTCAGAGCATCGTCATTTTGACGATGCTTTTTTATGCACGGCGAATTCAAACATGAGGTGCGACAGTTTCAAAAGCCTTATGATAATCAACAAGCTGAGCAAACTTCTCTAATGGTGTAAGCCAATCTAACGCTTTTCTAGGACGAGTATTCAGTGACATGGCAACTTGATTTAAATAATGCTGATCTGCCTGATTTAAATCAATCCCTTTAGGTAAATATTGCCTAATTAAACCATTCATATTTTCGCATGTGCCTTTTTGCCATGGTGAATGTGGGTCACAGAAATATACATCTATGCCTAAATCTTCTTCGAGTATTTTATGTTCTGACATCTCACGTCCACGGTCATAGGTCAACGTTTTACGCAGTTCTGCAGGTAAATATTTCAGAGCTT